>JAYEFK010000188.1:0-15496 GCA_034658575.1 Methanobacteriota archaeon | reverse complement strand
GGTTTCAACTCTTCTGAGATATTCGGAAAGCGCACTCTTTATTACGTCAGTACGATTCTTATATTCGAGTTTGGCAAGAATATCGGTCTTTTCGACCAGTTCATCGGGAAGCCGAAGGTCGATCCTCGTAAGTCCGGTCATCATCCGTACATTGTGTGTACTCGGTATAAACTCTTCCGTGATGGGTGCGCAACGCTTCCGCGTTCAACCCCGCCACCGCCCGCCCGACAGCCCCCCATACCGGAACGACCACGAAAGTTCAAGCAACCTCAAGCTCCCCAGATCATCTCAGCAAGCCACTTGCAGCACCTCTGTCCACACCCCTTCCACGAACTTGATGCTGCCCACAACCAGATGCCCGCCGCCGTTAACCCCTGCGCCGATAAGCTCGTCGTGCAGTTCTCGCACCATCTGCGGGATGTTCATGGCTACGCCACGCGACCTGATCACAGCGAAATCGGGCACAATCGAATTATTCAGTGAAATCACTGGATTTTTGTTGCGGTCGATTTGATCCCATACAAGCGGTAAAAGCCACCGGATTTAACCACAGAGGACACAGAGAGCACAGAGTTGTTAAACCGATCCTCTGTGTTCCTCTGTGCTCTCTGTGGTTGTACCCCCTACCGATGTCGTTTACGTCAATCGCGTTGTTGTGCATCCAGCTGACCGCTACAAAATCACTGGATTTTTAGATAGTGCCCGAAATCGGGACCGTATCCGAGAGTTGCCACAGGATCGTCGTTTCCATGTTCAGTGCTGATTTACCACAACCCGACTGGGCATGGCGATTATTTCGTGCAGATTGCGAGCAGGTAGTAGCCAAGACCGTTAAACGGGAATATCCAGCGCACCATGTTCTCGATCCTGCCGAATATCCGCAGGTAGAGGGAGGCATCCGCTTCGATGCGCTGCAGATGCGGATACAGGAAGATCATCACACTGCCAACACGCGCCTTCTGAAACCCTGCGCCCTTCATCTCCCTCTTAAGTTCGTTTCTTGAGAAATAATACGTCCAGAGCCCGTCGATTATGAAGTCCCTGTTTTTAAGGGCGTGCCTGACCCAGTCGCGGTTTCCAACGAGCGCGTGCCTGAGCCACCAGTTAAGATTCCACCGGTTAACGATGGTAAATATCGCCCTGCCCCCCTCTGCAAGTACGCGATGCATCTCGCAAAATGCCTGAGCGTACTCCGGGATGTGGCTGTATGCGCCAAACATCGAGGTGAGCATCGATACGCACCCCTCCTTAAACGGGAGCGCATCCGCACTTGCGATGACAAACGGTATCGAGAGACCTGCAGCATCTGCCTTCTTCTTTGCGATGCGGATCATCTCTGAAGAGATGTCGAGACCGATCACGTCAAAGCCCTGTCCTGCCAGATCAAGCGTCTGTTTCCCGGTCCCGCAGCCGACATCGAGGATGATGCCGTGCAGATCCTCTACGTTATCAGACAGCACCGAATCCTCGACCGTCCGCATGTAGTCGAGTTGCGGATTTACGAATCTCGTATCGTAGTCGGATGCGAGGTTGTCGTAGTATTTCGGGATGTTTATCTCTGGCATATCTTCACATCCATCGCGATGTTGTACTGGTGCGGCGAGTACGACCTGACGATCCGCCGGTCCAGAACCCGCACGGTCATATCGCGGGCGCTTGCGGCATCCTTAATCGTCGCCTCTGTACCCAGAAACATATCTCTCCTCCCTGATGTCATAATAATTGATGATGCCGTTTTACGAAGCGGGTGCTGCGGTAACCAAATACAGTAAGTAGCCGGAAATTAAACCCGCAAGTATTCCTACCGCCATACCTACCATGAATTCCTTAGTAGATATAAATCTCTTCTGTGATTTAATCTCTTGCATTTTATTCTCATCTATCGTATCTATCAACTCATAACCACCTTTTACAACTTCTTTATACTTATTAAGAGCTGTTATAGGTGCTAACCCCAATGAAGTCATCTCTATTCTTCTAGCTTCTTGTGCTAATTTTCTAAGTTTTTGAAATTTAGTACGAAAGCCTTCTTCCGATATATTAAGACCAAGTTTTCGATTGAATTTGTTTTTATCTATCGCCTCCAATCGTTCATATATAGTCACCCAAAGCAGTTTATAACAGTCTAATGTAACACGAACTAAATGGTCATACGCCTTTTCAAGGTTCTTATCTTTGTCTTTAGCATCTAATCTGGGATTAAAATGTTGAGCTATGTGGGCAAGTGTGTTTTCGAGTTCAATCAATGTCTGTTGAGGTTTGTCGCCGATGTATCCAACCAAATCGGAATACGCAGGTACAAATTCAGTCCTATAGAACTCAAAAACACTATCTATATCCATAAAATTGGCTACACAACTATAGTCTTATCGTCTCATCAAACCTATTATCTATATCATACGTTCTCATCTTAAATACACTGCCCCTGCTAGATGCAATACTATGGTCTTCGGGGTTGGCGACTTGTAGTTTTTTGCTAGTTATATTCTCTATAAATTTTTCAACATCTGTTGTTGTGGAGAAATCTTCTATATCGACACCATATTTTTTTTCGAATATCACAGTTTTAGTCATTCACCCAAACCCCAGTAGCCTCGATTAGTATAAACAAACTTCCAGATGTTGCGCCTAACATAACAGTCGATATTCATATATTCATTGTTCATGGGGCTCATCTCCTGCGTTTACATCACTTTCGCTGGAATCTGCTGGATTGTTGGTTAGTAAGTAAGTAACCACATATAAATGTTATGGTGTGTGAACGCAAACATTACGACTATTCTTTTTCAAAAATACACCACCTACGGCTTGTATTCAATGTCCGCTTCACCCCACAAAAAACCTTCCGCCCATGCGATCCGCCCGACCTCCACATAACATCACGATAGTCTTACGAAGTCACCAAACCCCTGACTTAAGTACAGAGCCTGTGCAATCGCACCCCTTGCATTCGGCTGTACCGATGTCTTGCATACACTCAGCCAGTAGCAAAACAGTGCATCTGCCCTGACCGAGTTCTCCTTCCTCCATGCTCGATAAATTGAAACTCATCCCACATAAACCCCCGTCAAATTCCCTTTTTGCATATCAGCCCCCGCACACCTCCACATCCATCGCGATGTTGTACTGGTGCGGCGAGTACGACCTGACGATCCGCCGGTCCAGAACCCGCACGGTCATATCGCGGGCGCTTGCGGCATCCTTAATCGTCGCCTCTGCACCATCGAACAGGTCATCCTCCTCCCTGATGTCATAATAATGGATGATGCCGCCGGGTTTTAGAATCGTCAACGCCTCGTCAAGGAACTCGTCTGCCGAGTGCGGCAGGTTCATGATCACATGATCCGCGATATGGACGAGATCATGAGTATATGCGACGTCTGCCGCATCGCCGCAGATGATCCGCATGTTACTGACCCGGTTTAACGTCGCGTTCCTTTCCAGATACAGGGTAGCCACAGGATTCTTATCAATCGCCACCACCTCCTTAGCTGATTTTGCGGCAAGGATGCTGAAAGGTCCTGCGCCTGCAAACATATCGACAACGACGTCCCCGCCACCGACCTGATCAGCGATGCGTTTTCGCTCGGTTGCGAGTCTTTGCGTGAAATATACGCGTGCAAGATCGATCTCGTACTGGCAGCCGTACTCCTTGTGCACGGTCTCAGTCTTCGGCTCGCCCGCAATCACGCGGAGATCCCGGACCCGAAACTCGCCCTGCACAGGTGACAGCGCTCCAAGAACGGTCTTTATGTTCCTGTGCATTCGGATAATGGCGTCCGCGATCAGCTCTGCATCGAGATCGTCGGCATCGATGATCGCAATATCCCCGATCATGTCATAAGACGGCGTAAATCCTATGATATCCTCGAACGTTTGCTTTTCCATGCACTCAAAGTCCCTCTGCAGGAGTCTGACATCAGGAAATTGATCCGTGATATTAATTTCATATTTAACCGGGAAATACAGATAATCGCCATCCCTCTGAACCGCTGCGTCCCTCTGAAATGCGCCCATCCCGACAAGCAAACTGCGAACGGGTTCACCGCTCCGTTTGGGTACCCGCACACACCATAGCCGTTGTTTTATAGTCATTTATATCGTGCACGCCTTTTTTCCAAGTTTCTCAAGTATGCATCCGGGAATGTCCACCACGGATCGCACCTCATCGATGATATTACCATCGCCCGTTGCAACAATCATGTCACAGTGCTTCAGATCGAAATCGACATGCTTTGAGGTTCTCGCATCCCCGGAAAGGGAGTGTCTTGGTAGCAGTCCGCGAATGTAGCGCGCAAGCATACCACTCTTACTGATCTGGGCATCGAAGAGGAAGGTAACAGAATCCGGCTCGTATCCGGACATGACCTCAAGAACCTGTCTGCAAACGCCCTCCACCGGATTTTTGTAGTTCCTGAAAACACCTCTGATGTCCCGTATAAATTCATCATCGCATAAGAATACAGGTTCCTCCAAAATCACGCTTTCTGTTGCGATGATGACATTGTATCCATCTACCATGATCTCTTTATCTTTGATACTGGCGCATGGTATCTTTTTCCTGCTACGCAACGCCGCAACCCCCGGTTCGACAACGACACGCATCAGCACATACCGATCCCGATTTTCCAGCCGGTAATGATCGCTCACGAACCGTATGACACCTGTGCGCGGGTATCCTCTCGATAACAGGTGCCTGATATCCTCTGCTGCAAGAATCATCGCGGTTTCCCGGTCGGTCTTCTCTTCTCGTTCCATGGCATCTTCCAATCTTTCAGATTATTAAGTGCGATTTCAACGTTCTCGTCCTCCGCACGTACTTACTCGTGCATTGTGTGGATACCTACATAAAACCACGAGATTACACGAGATTAACACAGAAATCTTGTGGAAATCTGTGTAATCTCGTGGTTCCTACCACACGGTCACCGAATAACAGCCCCCTCTGACAGATCAACGAATCAACGACGCTGACAGAAAATTATTAATGCGCCACCACAGAGTTACATCGATGTTGAACATAGCAATACCAAAGGGAAGCCTTGAGGAGCAGACGTTTCTCCTCTTCAAACAGGCAGATCTCGAGATCAAGAGGACCGAACGGGAGTACAACCCAAAGATCAACGACCCGCGGATCGGAAAAGTGAAGATACTGCGTCCGCAGGAGATTGCCGGTTACGTGGCGGAGGGATACTTCGATGTGGGAATAACAGGGCATGATTGGGTGATCGAGTCCGGCGCAGATGTGATCGAGATTGCTGACATGCCCTACAGCAAGCAGGGGGCAGGGATCGTTAGAATAGTTATTGCGGTGCCTGATAACCAAAAAATAAAAAGTGCGTCCGATATCAAGCCACAAAGCCGGGTGACGACCGAGTACCCAAACATCACGAGAAGTTATTTCGAGAGACTCGGGATTCCTGTAACGATCCATTTCTCTTACGGCGCTACCGAGGCGAAGGTTCCTGATCTGATGGATGTCGTGGTCGATGTCACTGAGACCGGGTCAACGCTTCGGAAGAACAACTTAAAGATCATCGACGTGATGCTCGAATCTACAACAAAGTTGGTCGTGAACAAAGATAGCTGGAACGATTCCACGAAGCGAAGAGCGATCGAGGAGATACGAACGCTGCTTCTTGCTGTAATCGAGGCTCGCGGTAAGGTGCTTCTGGATATGAACGTGCCAGCAGGGAAACTCGACGAGTTGATAGCTTCCCTGCCTGCGATGAAACTGCCGACCGTGACCAAGCTATACAACTCCGAATATTACGCGGTCGAGACTGTGGTTGCGAAGGAGACTGTGAACATCTTGATCCCGGAACTGAAGCGTCTTGGCGCAGAGGACATCCTCGAACTCGATATATCAAAGATCGTGCGCTGATGGATCGCAAAATCTAATATAACTTCGGATACATAGGCAGGTTACAATGGTAAGGAATCAGTACGAACAGGAACTGGAAGACCTTAAGAAAAACATCATAAAACTTGGCAGCATGGTTGATGCGATCATTCATGATGCGGTCGTATCGCTTAAGGATCTGGACGCAGCGCTGGCTCAATCGGTGATCGATAGGGATCGGGGGGTGGATGATCTTGCATGTACCATCGAGAAGGCATGTCTGCGATTGATCGCGCTCCAGCAGCCGATGGCAGTCGATCTCAGGACGATTGCGACAGCACTTAAGATCCAGATCGACCTTGAGCGGATGGGCGATCTTGCTGTCGATATTGCAAGAGTCACGATATACTCGAAAGGAGAGGCACACGTGAAACCCCTGATCGATATCCCGCGCATGTCGGATATGACGCGCGAGATGCTCAATTCCACGATCCGGGCATTTCATGATTCTGACAGTGATCTTGCTTATGCGACGGCAGAGAAGGACGATATTGTCGACGGGTTGTATGATCAGGTCAGGAGAGAACTCATGACATATCTCATGGAGGACCCGAAGAAACTTGCCAATATCTCACACCTGCTCTTCGTATCGAAGTATCTCGAGCGGATCGGGGATCATACCGTGAACATCTGTGAGAGCGTGATCTACATGGCGACAGGAGATCGGGTGCATCTGAACTGATTGCAAAATTGATGGCAGGGCGACACCATGAGAAACAATACATTCACTGTAATCGGCGTGATAGTGGGCATCGTATTCGGAATAAATGCAATCTCGGTACTGCTGGAATGGATACAGGGGTCAGTTGGGCTTCTGGGAATGATCGGATCGAGTTCCGGCGTCGGATTGATCATATCTGTAATCATAGCAGCAGTTCTCATCATCAAGATCCGGATCATCACCAGCCTAATCACAGGAGCGCTCATCGGCATCGTGCTGAACCTGATCGTTACTGCCACGCAGGGCGCTGATATAATCACCCTGCTCCTCGGGTAATGGATCGTCAAGAGCGATCCATCGATGCCACTGCCTACAAGGGCAGGGCATTAATGGAAAAACTGGCTGTCATCGTACCGGTAGCGTCGTTTGAGCCGCTATCTGTGCTCAGAAAATCTGTAGATTGTCTGTTGGATCTCAAAAAGGGGGATCTGGAGGTCCGGGTCACTTATGTCCTCGATCTTAAGGAGGGGGATGAGGACCGCCTGAAATTTTTAGAAGAGATGCCGGTTGCCGTGCTTGCTCGCATGGACAATCGTGGGCGGCGCGCTGGAGCGGTAAACGATGCTCTCGCGGCGTATGGAAAGATGCCTGCCTACATAGCACTTTTTGATGTGGACAGCCGCCCCTGCCGGAATTTCCTGGTCGAATGCGTGGACGCGCTGAGATCGAACCCTGATGCAATAATCGCAAGCAGCGCACGTTTCGTCACGAATGCGGATGAAAACATCGTGACCCAGACGATTGCTGCGGAATATTTCTTTTTTTCCGATGTTTACCGGATATTTAAAAGACTGGGAGGATTCAACCAGTTCAACGGTCTGATCGGTGTTTTGAATGCAAAACTCATGGAAGAGCACCGATTCAACCGGTTAAACGAGTCAGTCTCGTGCGAGGATCTTGATTTCACCCAGAAAGCGTATCTTTCAGGTCTTGTCGGCGTATTCGTTCCGGAGACGCTTGTGGGTGAACAGGCGCCGTTTAGTATCGGCGATCTCTTCAATCAGCGCGTCAGGTGGTTAACCGGCGCATACCAGGGGATGCTCACATACCTGGGATCGTTTCTGCGGTCGAATATCCCTGTGTCGAGGCGGTTGGCGTGGTTTCTTGCGATGACGCTGCCCTTTGTCGCGTTTCTTGCTACACCGCTCGTGCCGTTGTACGGGCTTCGGTTGTGGCAGAGGTACGGTCTGCGCCGCGGGGTTGTCCGGACGTTCGGACTCATCGCGCATCTCTGGCTGATCACGCTCTGCGGAGTTGTCGCACTGAAAAAACAGGTGCTTGGGACAGATGTTGAATGGAAAGAATCCCGGAGGAGCGAGGTTTGAAGACGTCCCTCCTGAAAATGCGGGGGGTGGGATTCGAACCCACGAACTCCTGCGAGAATGGGCCCTAAACCCATCGCCTTTGACCTGGCTGGGCAACCCCCGCCTTCGGGTATACCGTCTCTTGAGATCGTTTGCTATTGACTTCCTCCCCGCTGCAAGAAACGGGGCTTCCTGCTTCAACCATGAGGGTTTCATGTCCACAGGCGTTAATTCGACACAGTCCGTGCCTACATACAGATGTTTTAGTTCGTGCTCTTGCGACTTTACACGTGACAGAGCCATACGTTCACGCGACCAGGCGAGTCTACCCAACGAACGTAGTGATAGCGACGATGGCATTGTATTTAAGTCGTATGGTGCGGGATTCATCCCCGCTACAAGTAACGGGGTCTTCTCCCGCGGAGACTATAATATTTTACGATAAACAAGTTTACGATCCAATCTGAGCATCAGCTAAGATGCCCCGGACTTTAGCGTTAGCGGAGTCCGGGGTCGTGACTTCATATTTCAGATGCCCGCAAACACACAAGTGTTTAACCCGAACACCAACGTCAAGATGACAGTCCCATAATGAACGAAACACTGCAGAAGACAAGGCGTGTAATCGATGCGATTGCAGAACGCGGAAGCATCCTGATCGCGTTCTCTGGCGGCGTGGACAGTTCCGTGCTCGCATCTGTCGCGAAAGAGAGCGGTGCAGACGTGCTCGCAGTGACCGCTGACTCGGAGCTGCTCGGGCGCCGCGGACTGAGGGATGCCATAAAGGTGGCAGACGAGATCGGGGTAAAACATGAGATATTCGATTTTGAGATACTAAAGAAGAAGGAATTTGTAGAGAATCCACAAAACAGGTGTTATCACTGCAAAAAGCATCTGATTCTGGAACTTGCAGAAATTGCTTCCCGAAACAGGATTGAAACGATCGCAGACGGCACAAACATAACCGATATCGCAGGAAACAGACCCGGCTACGCTGCAATCACAGATGCAGGTGTTTTCACTCCGTTTGTCGATTTCGGTCTCGGGAAGCCGGAGATCAGGGAGATCGCCAGGCATTACGGACTATCTGTTGCAGATGCGCCTTCGGAATCGTGCCTTGCAACCCGGATCCCATCCGGCACAGAGATCACGATCAAGCGTCTTTCCCGCATCGAAGAAGCGGAATCGATGCTTCGTTCGCAGGGCTTCTGCGGCGTCCGGGTCAGATATCATGGTCGCCTTGCCTGCGTTGAGGTTCAATCTGGTGATGCCGAGCGGTTCCAGGTCGTGCAGGAGGGTGTGGCAGCCGCGTTTGTGCGGGTCGGTTTTGATCGCGTTGTGCTTTCGAAGTTCCGGTCCCGGACGCTGTGAATGTGAGTTTCTGGATTCTCCGCATGTGTTTGCGCGCTGTTTCCCGACATCCATATCTTCATTCGATCCCGTTTCTTGATCGGTGATCTTAAATGTTTTCTAAAATGTACAAATATTCAGCTCTTGCCATACCAACTGTTTTCATATTGTTTCGTATGATCGTGACTGGTATTTCATCGTATTTTGGAACGACTACGGCTCTTTTTGCATCCACGTGGTGAAATATTAAATGGTCCCCTTTCTGTCTGACAAAGACACAACCGCATTTCTCGAAGATTTTAACCTGTGTTTTCCAGTTTGTTGGCTTTATTTTCATCACAAAGCTCCGACAGAGATCGACAGCTCTTCGAATCCCACAATCTTCTTCTCTGTTTCCAGCACCTCATCCTCTATAGTATAGCCAGCCTCTACCAAAAAATCTTTCAACGTCCCGAGCTTGACTGTTTCTTCCAGTTGTATCACTATAACTTCCCCCAAATTCTTCTTTGCCTCTTCAGGCGTATGTCCGCAACTTGCAACATCTAATTCCGGGCAATATGCCGTGAACATCCCTCCTTCTTTCCACACTTCAGCAGTAGTGATCATCTTTTTCATGGTTGTCCATTACCGTTTCGTGAGGTGCTGTATTGAAATTTTCGCTTTATCCAATCATCATCCGGAACCATAGAACCGCCAAACCGAACCCGAGCTCCACCTCATAGATACCGGTTCATCAGACCCTGTACGGCATCTCCGCGCCATCAGGTATCGAGTGGATATACCGCTTCCGAAACTCGGGGTTTCGCATCATGCAGTAGTCGGCAGATCCTTTGTACGCAGGGTGCTTCCCGATCCGCTTCCAGATATCGCCAAGCGGCTCCTCCCGCACGTTTCCGAACGATAGCGGAGTATACGCACACGGCAGAACATCGCCTGCCGCTGTCACATGCACCCACCGCCTGCCAGCAAAGCAGCCGAAGAGATCAGGTCCCATGAAGTACGGAAACGCAGTGACCCTTGGACCATCCGGCTGCCGGTTAATCCTTTTCTGGAAATTCGTGAGTCTGACAACATCGTTTTTTGTGATTACCTCGTCCTCGTGATCCATCCACCTGCCAACAGCGATGATCTCGTAGATCGAGAGCTCGTGCACTCCGAGATCGCAGGCAAGCGAATAGAATTCATCCAGACTGTCGATGTTTGCAGGCGACACCACCACGAACATATCGACAAGCATTTCCGCAGAAAGCGCGTTTTTAATTCCGGTTATAGCATCATCGAATGCACCGGCGCGCCCCCGCATCCGGTCGTGTTCCGCAGCGTCCGTACCATCGAGGCTGACCCTGACAGCATACATGCCAGCGCTCTTCAGTGCGTGCGCCATCTCTTCGGAAAGCCCGTAACCGGACGTAAACGAGGTTGCAATCGCCCGCTCCTTGTCAACATGCGCAACCATCTGCGGGAGATCCTTCCTCATCATCGGCTCCCCACCGTCAAAGGAGATCAGGTATGTGCCGAGATCAAGCGCCTGATCGATCGCACTCTCGATCTCATCGCGCCCCAGTTCCTCACCACCTGCGATGTCTGATGCGCCGCAGTGGATGCAGTTGTTCGGGCATCGCATCGTGATCCCGACAGATGTCTGGTCCGGCACCCGCTTCGTAAGCAGTGCGCCAACCTCTGCTGATATCATACGGTCGAACGGCGTGCTCGGCACTGGAGGAACCCATGTCGAGAAGATGAGTTCCTCGTCATCGCTCCGGATCGGTTTTTCATCTGCAAATACCCTGTTTATCTTCTTTAGAACCATTTTCGCAGGCAGGGATAGTGCACCCTCCGCATCGAGCTGCACCTTGTTGTCATGCACAGAGACGTTCAGTTTCAGAAGGGGGTTTTCGTAGACGCGCATTGTGGTTATTGCACACGCTATTGCAGGTTAAGTCTTTTTGTGGGGCGCGGGCGGACTTTCTAACATCTGCTGCTAAAGTGGATCACTACCGAAAAGATGCTAAATGCTAAGTTCAATCGTCCGAATCTTCCTGATCAGCAAGTTTCTTTAAGTTCTCCGCCATCTCAAGCAGTTCATCGTCCCGGATACCCTGCTCTATGGCTTTATCAATGATCTCCCGGGCTTCTGCGAATCTCTCCTTCGCAAGCAGAATTTTTCCGAGATACCGGTGCGCTTTCACGTTATCTGGCTGGATCTGGAGAAGCTGTTTCCATTCGAGTTCGGACCGGTCAGGATCCCCCATCTCAAAAAACAGCCGTGCAAGGTTCTCTCTCCCGAGTATATAACCCGGATCGAGGCTGAGCGCGGTCCTGTATTCGTGTTCCGCCTCCTGTTTCTCGTCGAGATCTTCCAGCAGGCTTCCGAAGTTGTTGTGTGTTGCCGGATTGTTAGGGTCGAGGCGGATGCTTGCTAAGTATTCATCCTTTGCAATGCCGAGTTTCCCCTGAAGCTGATACACCATGCCAAGAAGCATCCGCATGTGGGGATCATCAGGCGACTGCTGTATCAGCGCCGTAAGCTCGATAGCCGCTTCGTCGTACTTGCCCAGGTTCTTAAGCGTTACCGCAAGGTTCTGCCGCGTATGCGTATGTTCGGGATGCTCCGCGAGAATGTAACGGTACTCGGCTTCTGCTTTTGCATACCCCCCGCCCCTACCAAGAACATCTGCAAGATTGACTCTGGCATGGGTATATTTTGGATCGAGAAAGATCGCGCGTTTGTAATACTGTTCTGCCGCATTCAGATCCCCGAGTTCCTCCATGATCACAGCATAGTTGTTGTTGATGGCAGCATTCTTCGGCTCGATCCGTAGCGCCTCCTCGAGAGAGTCTTTTGCCTCGTCCAGTCTGCCCAGTTGGTGCAACAAATCTCCGAGGTTCGAATGGAACTGTGCGACAAACGGGTTTAAAAAGATGGCGCGGTTGTATTCCTGCTCTGCCACATCGAGTTTTCCGCGTTCGTGCGCAGCAATCCCGCGCCTGAAACGCTCTCCCGGATCATCACCGAACAGGTTTAGGAATCCCGCCATAACTACAGAACTATATAACTACGATTCTACTACTTCTTCCGAGTCTCCACCGAGCAGCGAGTCTATCGGGGTGGAACCGTAGTTTGCGACTGTTGTGTTGATCTGGGCGATATCTCCTGCTATCTCACTCCCCCGAATCGACCGCCTCTTTCTGAGACCCTCCTCTCCAGAGTGAAATCCGCTACCTCCGGTTACGAGGAGTTTCTTACGTTTAGGTCCCGGAAGCGTGCCTCGCATCGGAAATCCGCCTTTATCCGATCCGCCTGTAATCTTCAGTGTGTACCCGGAAAGTCCGACCGCGCTTCCATCAATCTCGCTGCCGATAGTTTTTCCCATGAACGTATTCGCTGACGCGCCCGATACCTCTATCTGGTATGCTTTTCCTGCATTCGCATCTGAAACAACGACTCTGAAATCTGCCATATTTTGTTACTCCTTTAGTCTCACTTCGCCCAAGAGGGTTATATAGGTTGCTGCCTTGATATGACCATGGACGTCAACGCAGACCTGCACATCCATTCAAAATACTCGATGGCGACGTCTAACAAGATGGACATGCCAACGATTGCACGGGAGGCGGCAAAGAAAGGTGTACACCTTGTAGGGACCGGGGATTGCCTGCACTCAGGATGGATGGAATCGATCAAGAAATTGCCTGAATCTGACGGAATATTTTCGCTCGACAACACCTCTTTCGTGCTGACTGTAGAGGTGGAGGACGTAAGGAGGGTTCATCATCTGCTCATCATCCCGTCCGTATCGAAGGCAGAAGAGTTGCATGAGCGATTCGCGGGGCATTCCCGCAATATCGACACAAACGGACGCCCTGCTGTCCGTTTAAGCGGCGCAGAGATCGCCGAATATGCGCGGGATGCGGGCGCACTGATAGGACCGTGTCATGCATTCACGCCGTGGACTGCGATGTATGCGTACCATAATTCGCTTTCTGACTGCTATTCCGACCTTTCGGATTATATCTCGTTTGTAGAACTGGGATTGAGTGCGGATACTTCGTATTCTGACAGGATATCCGAGTTGCACCGGCTGACATTCCTCACAAACTCGGATGCGCACTCGCCATGGCCCAATAAACTTGCCAGGGAGTTTAACCGGTTTGAGATGCCGGAGATCACGTTTGACAATTTGAAAAGTGCGATTCTCAGAAAGAATGGATGTAAACCGGTATTAAATGTTGGAATGTTTCCGGAGGAGGGGAAATACAACGAATCCGCATGTATACGGTGTTTCAATCATTACGCGCTTCCGGACTGTCTGGCAAAAAAGTGGCGGTGCAGATGCGGCGGAAGGATCAAGAAAGGCGTACATGACCGGGTAAACGAACTTGCCGATCTTGCAGTGCCCGATCATCCAGACCACCGGCCGCGATACCTCCATCTGATACCGCTTGCCGAGATCATCGCGATGGCGATCGGGCATTCGAGCCCGTACACCAAAACAGTGCAGGCAGCATGGAATACGCTCGTCAAAGGACCGGGAAGTGAGATTGCGGTGCTGGTGGACGGCGATCTCTCCAGTCTGGGCGGCGTGGATGTGCGGATTGTGAATGCTATCCGCGCGTTTCGGAGTGGAGAGGTGATCATCCATCCAGGCGGAGGCGGGAGATACGGGACAATCGAACTGCCTGATGGCGCTGGTGGTGCCAATGGTGTTGGTGCTGGCGTCGGTGCCGCGGTTGTCACAGAACCAGCAGGGGCGGCATCTGACCAGCGAACGCTGTTTGATTTTAAGTAACTACCCATGTGCATGAAACACCATCATGCGGCTTCACTGCACGAGCACTACCTGACCCGGGACATATTGGAACCAAACAGGGAATTATTTTTCTTGCCAGAAAGAACATGAAGATCCTGATCATCGGGTACAGCACCCGATACCTCGTCTGCGCTGGAAAACGTGCAGGATATACAATCTATTCACTGGATCACTTCGGGGATGTCGATCTCCTGAGGTGTGCTGATAAATATGCTTGTTTTGACGAGATAGTAGACGATGATGGGTTGTTGAGCATTTTAGATCGCCTGGATTGGGATTTTGATGCGATCATTCTCGGTACCGGATTTGAATATGCGGATCTGGAGCGGGAGGGATACCGCGTACTTAATAACTCGCCTGATATCGCAAGATCGACCGGCAACAAGAAGTCGTTTGCAGGAAAGATGAGTACGCTCGGGTTCCTGCATCCCGAGATCTACGATATCGATGATGATTTTAAGTATCCGGTCATGGTAAAGCCGGTCTACGGCGTCGGGGGAATCGAGAACCGACTGGCATACAGCAGAGAGGAGATCGCGGGATGCGGGGGCGATCTGCTGATTCAGGAGTATATCGAAGGGGTTCCTGCAAGCGTCTCTGTCATCGCAACGCATGAAGACGCTGTGGCAATAGCCGTAAACGAGCAACTGATCGGGACGCCGTGGCTTTCCACGCATAGATTCGCATACTCCGGGAACGTGACGCCTTTTAGAAGCGAATACGACTGCGAGATGCGCGAGATCGCAGTTCAAGTGACCAGGAAACTGGGGCTTGTGGGTTCAAACGGTGTTGATTTCCTGATCACGGATAAGGGTCCTGTGGTGATCGAGGTGAATGCGCGGTTTCAGGGAACGCTTGACACCGTCGAACACATCTCCGGGATCAGCGTATTCGATGCGCATGTAAAGGCGTTTTCGGGAGAGTTGCCAGAGATCGATCCGGATAACGAGAGCGGAACCGGATTTGCAGGAAAAGCGATCGTCTTTGCCGATCACGATCTTGTCATCGACGAAGCGATCTCAAAACGACTTGTGAGAGAGATGATTCGGGATATTCCCGATGTTGGGTGCAAGATTGCTGCCGGAGATCCGGTAACGACCGTCTTTTGCACGGGACGCACCCGGGAACAGGTGCTGGATGGACTGAAGGCGGCTGCCTGGCGGATCAGGCGATCGGTGTGAGATGGCGGGGGGATGGTACAGAGGAACGCGGAAGGAAAAAGCTCTGCGCCCTCACTTCTCAGCGGTTATTTTTCTTGTCAGAAAGCATAGAATCGATCAACGGCTCATCGCCCCCTCACATTCCGGTACATCCGCTTGAACCCGAGCAGCGCAAGTATTGCTATGACAAGCGAGATTGCCGAGACGAGGACCACCACCCCCTCAATCTCGAACGAAAAGAGAGACGC
>JAYEFK010000187.1:0-3993 GCA_034658575.1 Methanobacteriota archaeon | reverse complement strand
TCTTCTCGGCATTGCCGTGATCTGCCGTGATGATCGCAGACCCACCAACCTTCAGAACCGCATCGATGACCCTGCCAACGCAGGTATCGACCGTTTCCACCGCTTGCACGGCAGCATCGAAGATGCCAGTGTGCCCGACCATGTCACAGTTTGCATAGTTAAGGATGATCACATCGTACGATCCGACTCGCTCGATCACGGCATCGGTGACCTCATGAGCACTCATCTCCGGCTTTAAGTCGTACGTTGCCACCTTCGGAGACGGTATCAGGCAGCGATCCTCGCCCGGATTCGGAGTCTCGACGCCGCCGTTAAAGAAGAACGTGACATGCGCATACTTTTCAGTCTCTGCGATCCGCAGTTGCGTAAAACCCCTCTTTGATAAGACCTCGCCAAGCGTGTTCTTGATCTCTTCCGGCGCAAACGCAACCGGCGCATCGATGGTTGCGTCATACTCGGTCATGCACACGAAACAGAGGTTATCTAACTTGCTGCGCTTGAAATGACTGAAATCATCATCCACGAACGCACGGGTGATCTGGCGGGCGCGATCTGGTCTGAAGTTAAAGAAGATGACCGAATCATTATCAGCGATCGGGATATGGTCATTCACAACCGTAGGCAGCACGAACTCATCGGTCTCGCCTCGTGCGTACGCCTCTGCCGCGGCATCGGATGCGCTCTTTGCAGGTATGCCATTCCCGGAAACAAGAGCCCGATATGCTTTTTCGATCCGATCCCAGCGGTTGTCACGGTCCATTGCATAGTACCTGCCCATCACAGTGCCCACGCGGAATCCATCGATTGTGCCATCAATCGCGCTGATATATTTAAGAGTGCTCTTCGGCGGCACATCCCTGCCGTCGAGAAACGCATGTATCTGCGTGCGCACCCCCGCTGCCGATGCCATCTTCAGAAGCGCGAGGAGGTGCGTGATGTGGCTATGCACGCCGCCGTCCGAGAGAAGCCCGATCAGGTGCAGGCAGGATCCACGCGTCTTTGCGTGTTCGATCGCATGACACAGAACCGGATTTCTAAAGAACGTCTCATCAGATATCGCCTTATTTATGCGGGTCAAATCCTGATACACGATCCTTCCTGCACCGATATTCAGGTGTCCGACCTCTGAGTTTCCCATCTGCCCCTCAGGAAGCCCGACCGCCTCGCCTGATGCATGCAGGCTGCATGTCGGGTATTCTTTGCGCAGGCGGTCGAGGGTTGGTGTGTTTGCGTGAGCGATCGCGTTGCCGCCGGTCGGCTCGGCAAGCCCGAATCCGTCAAGGATGAGTAAGATTAACATTTTATTTCTGTTCTCCGTATCTCTTTGCTGCAACATATATCCCTAAAAGCGCGATCGCAATAGCGCCCACGATCGAGAGTATGAGATGCTGGATGCCGTAACCCTGCTGATACTCTGTGGTTGTGAGGATGTACGCGCTTGCAGCCCATAGAAGAAGTCCGGCGGAAATGACGAAGAACGGGAATGCCCAAGCTCTCCCGATGGCGCTCCCTTCGAGGCGCAGATCAACGATCTTCCCGAAGCCTAAGAGCAATCCGGCAGCCACGTACCACCATGCCGATGCCTGCACGAAGATCATCGATAACATGACATATCCCGGAAAAATATCTCCTGCGATACATTCCCAGCAGGAATTCGCCCCCTGCACGGTTGCGATAATTCCGAGTATGATCGCTGCGAGATATGTGATGAAACTGATCTTGCCCCTGTACAGGGACTCGGTTGCGGTTTCACGGTACCGGTCTATGGACGATCCGACTCCGGAACCATTGTACAGGAGATAAGCCCCAACAACCCCGAGAATAGCTGCAACTGCAAATTCGGGTCGTCCTGCTGCGACCGATGCGGCATAAACAATGAAAGCAAGCCCGATCGGAATGAATATCGCGCTTCTGATCTTCGGATCACTGAAAAACTCTTTGAGCAGGTAATATGTGCTCTCTATGCTCTCGCTCTGCTTGACCCGGATCCGCTTGATCGAATTTATCTTTATCCTCGACTCTATGATCGGCAGCACCGACTCGTCCTCGGCTCCGTCTGATACGAAGATCACGTTCCCAAACTCATCCCTGCCAAGGAGATCATCGATCTGCAGAGCGATCTTGTTATCGGATACTACTCCGACATCACGATCCCCGGCTATGCAGACGATCTCAACGGCAGCCCCAGCTGCGCTCAACCGGTCGTACTCCTGTATCCCGCCAAAGATCGTGTTGATATCCGAATCCTCAGAATCCGCCACCGCAAGTTTCGTTGCTGCCTCTATGTTTGCGCTTCTGCCGATAACCGGACTTGCGATGCCGGCTTTCCGTCCGATATCGTCATCCCGATCCAGGCATAATACAAGAGTTCTCATAAATCATAGCAGGTCAGACCGCTGAAGCAACATCAAATCATCGGTACTGATCTTCTCCCCCCGTCTGAACAGATTGTATATCGACTCTGCCTCTTTTCTAACTTTCATCCGCTCCACTTTCCTCTTATCCTCTCTGCCTCTTCTCGTGATGCTTGCAATCATCTTCTCCAATTCCCTGATCTCCTTCTGGGTCTTGATGAACCGGTGATGATGGCGGTCTGCTTCGTCCTGAATTTTTACGAATTTTCTATGGACGCGATCTGATTTAACTCTGATTCCCTCGCCTTCCCTAAACACCTTGATCATCTTATCATGGCATTCCTGTGCTCGATCTGCATATTCCGTAACCTCTTCGTGATATAGAGACGCCTCTTCACGCAGACCCTCCAGCCCCCCAAGCGCTGACTTGAGTTCTGCATTTCTCTCGATCTCTGTCATCTTCATCTTGTATTCGGTGACCAGTATGGCGATCGCGCCGACGAGTTCTTTCTCCTTTTCTGACGACAAAACGTTGGTTTGCTGCCTGAATTCAAGGCTTTCAATCTCTTGTTTGAGTTCGCTTACGGATGCACCGGTGAGATTTGCGTCTTTCTTGATTTCTTCGATCTTTGCATTGGCAGCATTGATCTTCTTGTTACATTCGTCCCTCTTCACCTTGTACTCGCTTACCTTTTTGTTGTACTCGTCGCGTTCATGTTTGAACTGCTGTGCCTCATCTGTCAGCATCCGTGATGTCCGATTCAACTTATTACGCTCTGCAGACCATTTGCTCGCCTCGGTATTCAATTCGTTGCGCTTGTCCCTGTACTCTTCAAGTTCTTTAACAAGTATCACTTTTTTATCCTGTAATTCCTTCAACATTTGCTTGGTATCCTCCTTTTTCAGCTTACTGCTGATACTGTGCCTCTCCGTTTAGGATCTTGCTCCTTTCTCTATCTCTTCGATGATCGGGATGATTGCCCTTAAATCTTTTTGATCGACCACTGCATCTGCGTACTCTTTCAGGATCGGCTTTGCATTGAATGCGATCGAATATCCGGCATTCGCAAACAGGTACATATCATTCGCACCATCGCCGATTGTAATACACTCCGATGTGTCGATTCCACATCGGTGAGCAAGATCTTTGAGCATGCGGGCTTTCGAGTCCGCCTCTGTCAGATTGCCGACCACTTCTCCGGTGAGTTTTTCACCATTCGTAGCCAGATCGTTTGCGATCACGTGGTCTATGCCAAGTACATCTCCGATACGTCTCGCAGAGATCATAAAACCGCACGTGACCATAGCGGTCTGGTATCCCCTGCGCCTGGCAGCATCCACCAGTTCTCTTGCTCCGGGCATCAGCGGGAGACTCTCACAAGCGTGCATGGCACGCTCGATGCTAAGCCCTTTCAGCAGACCGACACGCTCACGGAGAGCCGCCCCATAGTCAAGTTCTCCGTTCATAGCCCGCTTTGTGATCTCTGTAACACGATCACCAACGCCAGCCGCCGCCGCAAGTTCATCAATAGTCTCAGCGTCGATCAGCGTACTGTCCATATCAAAAACGATCATTTTCATCGAATAATTGTGATATTGGGTGTACTGATACTTAAATGGTGGCGTTCCTCTGTATACC
>JAYEFK010000186.1:0-4032 GCA_034658575.1 Methanobacteriota archaeon | reverse complement strand
TCTTCTATTTCATTCATTATATCCCGATCCAGTTCCCCCAAAACACGCAATACAAGCGACTTATCGAGTAACGCCAACTTGTGCGTCCGGAATACCGAGCGATATTTCAAACCCGCCCCGGAAAGGAAGAATGCCCCGGTTCAAGGATGAAATCAGTCGGGAGTAATTCTGCGGGAATCGATGATGAGACGAAAAGACAGAGAACATCATCCAGTCTGCGCATCAGGTGGTCAGGCGTAAGCACCACCGCTGGACGGACTTTTGTGTTGGTAAGGTCGGTAAACGGGTAGCGGACGAGAACCATTGCTACCTCGCCTTACGATTCGCTGAGCCATTTGACTGCCTCACCATCCTCACTGGAATAAACATCCTCGCAACTATCATCCAGCCAGTCAAAACTCCCGGATTCCATGACGAGCCGCATAAGTTTTTGAGTGGAGATCTCGTCAGTCAGAACCGGGAGATTCCGCAAACTCCGCCGCGCTACCACAAAAGCCGCGAAGGTCTCGACTTCCGCGCGTTCCTGAGGTGCCATATTATCGAATAATTGTGAGAGCTTTTTTGATACAGGCATGATTCACCGCTTTATCATTATTTCCTGAACCTGATTTATCTTTGCGCCACAATGGTTTAAGCATCATCCTTTTTCGATCATGCCCATCACAATCCGATAAACCCTCTCTGTCATGTACAGACTACTTCTTTCGTACAGGTCATGTATGGCATGTTTCGTTTCCTCGTAACTCAACAATCCCAAACTGTGCGCTCTTGCAACTATGCCTGCTGTACCATGGACTTCGATATCATAGAGCTCGCCAACGTCTCTTGCATCAGAGTCATCGGTGAAGAATAGCCCATACTTTCCGGAAAGACAAAGTGTGATTGCTTCAGCTTCCCCGGCATCAATCCCATACGCACCGCACAATCGCTTGGCAAATATCTTCTCTTCTTCGTTAATCCGGATAACTGGTATATGTGAGTTTTGCAGTTCCTTTGACCCGGGTTTATCATAGCGGGTCACCTCGTGGTACACAGCAGATGGGATTACCACGTCTGCTATCTGTAGCGCATCAAAACAGTTGACCTCTGAGAGGTGTATGATCGGACCGGAGTTTGAGACTGCTTTAACCATGCAGTCCCCATTCAACATCCTTTACGATATTCCGCTCCTCTTTTGAGAGTCTTCTTTCCATTATGAGCTTTCGCACGGCATCCCTGATTGCCTCGCTCCTGTTGGTGTACCACCCCTCCTGGATGATGTTCTCCAGTTCCTCAAGCAGTTTGGGTGTTAGTTTTGCTTCTGTTGTTATGGTTTCCATTTTTTTCACCTGATGTGTGTCTGTTGCGATCTTGTCGATCGATTCATAAAACGATCCCCCTCGGCAAGCGTGTAGACGTCCTCTTCGGGATCTTTCGGGAAATCAAAGGCAGGATTGGTGGCTGCTGCCTGGAGCCATTCAGTCTCGCTTATGTCGGATTCTTCGGGCAGCAGGTGACTTACGCGAACGGCTGCGGCAATCGCATCTCTGTCAATCTCGTAACGCCACTCTTCGATGATTGCCTCATAAGCCATGCCGCTGGCTACTTGTTCCAGTACATCCGCGACCATGATGCGTGTGCCGCGGAATGTTGGTTCGCCATGGCAGATGGCGGGGTCGGCTACGATGTATCGGTACGAGGTTTTTGTTTCCATCGTTACGGTTTCCATTGTTTTTCACCTAATCTGTCCGGTTCGCTTCTGCGACTGTTGCGGTGGTGTAGAGGTTGATTGCGGATGCGATCGCTTCCGCGGCGTGGACTGCGGCGTGTTCGCCGAGGAGGTGGGGTTTTCCGGGTGCGGAGCGGATTGTAGTTATATTATCGCGTGTGTCCACCCCAATTCTTGCTATCACGTCTCCCAATGCATCTGTATGTACTCGTGTGTCTCTCTGCTATCTAGTAGTCTTGTCGTATTTCCTGCTCTGATGTAGAATTCCTTTGCTCCATCACCGCCTTTGAAAAACACAGGCTGTGGGGATCTTTCAATCGTTATCTTACAAACAGTTCTTTCTTCTTTTTCTTCAAAGTCGATATGGGCATATTTTGTAAATTCCGTGCCTAAATAATCAGAGATCAAGGAAACAATCGCCTGTTGGAACCCATCTATATCCCCTTTCTTAAGCGTCTTTAAATCGCTTTCTATTCCAAAAACTCCTCCATCATCCATCACCCCGATAAGCAATGTCCCGCTTTCACTATTCATGAAACCTGCTACCGTTTTCACTATAATCTTCTCAAGGTCTTTATTGACTCTATCATTTCGAAGATCCCACCTCAATGAAGATTTGAATTCTATTGTTAACCTCTCGCCTGTGTTAATGAAATCATCCAGTGTCATAGGGTGGGATGCTTCGGTTTCCTGCAGCAGTCGATTCATAAAGTCGTTAATCTTCTCTGCTATCATCCCCCTCCTCTTCCTCAAAAAATCCTCGTAGCGGTCAATTTCCCAGAGATTTTCATCCATGGGTATCAATTGTTTCTCCAGAGCACCCGGGAATCTTCTCGCTATCTCCGGAAAATACTCTTTTGGAAGTCTATCTGAAATTTCTTTGATATTCGTATCCGCAGTTAAAAATGCCCTGTTAGCTATTTCATTCATAATCTGTTTATGCAAGTAGTTTTTAGCATCATATCCACCTTCCTTGCGGAGTCGTGAAGTTGGAAAGATGTGATGGTTCTGGATTGAATACGGTCCACTCTGTGTGGCATCTAGAGGAATGCCATTGAACCAGTCGACTGCACCATTAGATTTTACAAGGATGTGGAGCATTCGATAAAGCGGGTGTTGAATGATACGACCTTCGAGGTCACTGGGTTTAACTCCTATTCTACCCCTCTGGTCGATGATAGCGTCAATCAGCTCTTTCCAGGGTTCTGAATTTTTATCAACTATCGAGACATCGGAGTCTATCCGTTGATCGGTCTGCCCTGTATATCGTCCCCAGATATGCGCCGCGTAGAGCCAGCGGATTGCATTCTTAAGCGTTTTCTCATCAGGGAACTTGTTACCATTTCCGGATAGATACACAACCAGTGGAACAAGGGTATTTGTCGAGTTCAAATCCTCTGTCGAATTGATAAACGCATGTTTTGGCAAGACGGCAACAAGATAATTGAGAATCTTTTCGAGGTTCTTCCACCCTTCTTTCAGTTCACTTTCAGGTGTTTTGTGGATGGTCTTAAAGAGCCCACTTCCCTCCACAATTCCTACAAGACTCCTTACCAGAAATGCGAGATCGAAGTAAAAATGCGCCTCTTCGAGTTCTTTTATCTTTTCTTTCATCACCCGCCTTGCATGGGGCCATTTACCAGTTATATGTGTGAGCGCAAGTTCGGCATCGGTGAGTTTTGTGCCCTGGCTGTTGACACGATCAAAGACGTCTATCGCATCATCAATGGACGCATCAGGTGGAACGTATTGTATCGGATATTCCCGATCTAATATATTTTTTAATTTAGTGAGGTTGTCGGTGTATTGTTGGGCAAGTCCGAAAGGATCCCCGCCTTCGGGCGAACGTTGCTTTGCAATCTCAAAGACATTGACCGGGTTGAAGCAATTGATAACCTCTATCCATACAGGGTTATTCTTCATCAAAAGGAGTCTGTAGTACTGAAAGTCACCGGTTTCAAGATTGAAATAGAGGTGTCTTGGATCGTCTTTGATATCCCTTTCCGTGTAATAGGGTGGGACATCATTTTGAGTAAGGAGATAGAGGGCTGTTAGCCTCTGCTGACCGTCAAGGATTACTTCCTTTTGCCCTAACCTCTCTCGGTCCACCGCGAAATTCTTGATTTCCGGTGGATTTTCGGTTTTCCAGAAAAGAAGGCTGCCAGTAGGATATTTGCGAACAAGCGAGACCATCAACTGTTTTGACTGCTCACGATCCCAGACAAATTCCCTTTGAAACTCCGGAAGGATGATATCCATCCTTTTTATTCCAGCTATCAATTCAGCAATATTCATTGTGTTTTCCTCCTTGCTTGCGATCTTCG
>JAYEFK010000185.1:0-15705 GCA_034658575.1 Methanobacteriota archaeon | reverse complement strand
CAGCTCTCTTAGTTTTAATGAGATGCAAAACGTAAAATTGGATCTGGCAGAGCATATCGTCAGCATTCTGTACGTGGCTCCGGAAAGACTGATGATACCTGACTTCTTATCAGCTTTGAAGCGTTTGAATGTCAGTTTGATCGCTATTGACGAAGCCCACTGCATATCAGAATGGGGGCATGATTTCAGACCCGGATACCGTCAATTGAAAGTGCTTAAAGAACATTTTCCTAATGTCCCTCTGGTTGCGCTGACCGCAACCGCCACATCACGCGTGCAGGAGGATATTACAACACAGCTAAAACTATCCGATCCAACAACATATAAGGCAAGTTTTAACCGAAAAAATCTATTTTATCAGGTTAAACCAAAAGATAATGCATACGATCAGTTACTTCAGTATCTAAAGGGTCGTAAGAATGATTCGGGGATAATTTATTGTTACAGCCGCAAATCTACCGAGGATCTGGCAAACAAACTTAAAAAAGGTGGTTACCGTGCTTTGCCTTATCACGCAGGGTTAAAACCAGATTTAAGGACTGAAACACAGGATAAATTCATTAAAGACGATGTTGAGATAATTGTGGCGACGGTAGCGTTTGGGATGGGGATAGATAAATCCAATGTCCGTTTCGTGATCCATTATGATCTACCGAAGAATCTTGAAACGTATTATCAGGAAACGGGCAGGGCTGGAAGAGACGGAGAAGAAAGTGATTGCATCATCTTCTTCAGTCGTTCCGATATGGGAAAAATATCGTATTTTATTGAGAAAAAAGAGGATGAAACAGAAAAACAGATCGCGTATAAAAAATTACGGGACATGGTTGCTTTCTGCGAGAGTGGGACCTGCCGCAGGAAAATTTTACTGGAATATTTCGGCGAAAGGTATGATGAAACGAACTGCGACAATTGCGATAACTGTTTGAATCCGAAAGAGACTACCGATGGAACAATTATCGCTCAAAAGATTGTGGCATGTGTTTCCCAGATAGGCGAAAGATTTGGCGTAAATTATATAGCTGATATTTTGTACGGTTCGAGAATTCAAAAGATAGTCCGCAACCGGCACGATACTATAGCAGCTCATGGTACCGGGAAAGAATACTCAAAAAAGCAGTGGCAGGCTTTTACAAGGGAACTTGTTCAGCAGGGGTATCTGAAGTCGGAAGGTGACAGGTACCCGATCATAAAACTGACCCCGGATGGTTGTGATATTTTATCCGGAACGAAAGAGGTTTTGTTGACAAAACCGGAAGAAGAAGTTAAGATAATGCAAAAAGACGTTGATGGGAGTTTCGATCATGATTTATTTGAAATTTTAAGGAGTTTGAGAAAGAAACTTGCCGATGGTGCCGGGATGCCGCCGTATGTTATCTTCCATGACTCAAGTTTGATAGAGATGGCGACATATTTCCCGCGAAGTCGATCAGACTTTCGGACGATCATCGGCGTTGGTGAAAGCAAGTTGGAGAAATATGGGGAACTGTTTTTAAATGAAATCATCGATTATTGTGAGGGGCGTAAACATGCTCCACCTTTTCTCATCAAAGAAGAGACGTACTCTGATAAATCCGGAGCATACTCGGTAAAGGAGATTCAAAAACCCCATCCGCGAGCGTATGAGCCGTGGACCGGGGAAGAAGACGAAATGTTGATCAAAGGGTATCAATCTGGAAAAACTATCGAAGAGCTTATGGAACTATTCGGACGGCAGAGGGGCGGCATCAAGTCGAGATTGAGTAGATTCGGGATCTTTTCATAACCTTTTAACGTACTCCACAGTACCCTATACCTCAAGTGGATGCCCGCGTATTCGGGAACGGTGCCCACATACTCCGCGATCTCGAAACGGCTCCCTCGAAGGTCACAATGCTGGCTTTGATGCATATGATTTGTGAGCGACGTGCCCGCATTCACCCACTTGGAGAATGATTATAATACAAGATGCAGATTATGATGTATGAGTAGAAAAGAACATCGTGATTGTTGGCATACTATATTTGCTGACTGGTTGCATGGTAGTATAGTTAAAGTATAATAATAAAAAATAATAAATGTCACACATAGCCACAAAACAACAACAGAAGATACAATGCAACAAAGAAAGACATCGAATCGCGCCACTATTTACACGGTCGGACACAGCAACGTCGAGTTTGAGAAGTTTCTGTGCCTGTTGAACGGGATAAACGCTCTGGTGGATGTGCGAAGTGTCCCATTCAGCAAATACGTTCCACAATTTAATATCGACAGCGTAAAGGCACGACTTCAGGACATTGGTATTGAATACGTCTTTATGAAGGACGAACGTGTCGGAAACATTCTTGGGGGGCGACCAAAAGATGATACCTGCTATAACAATGGAGATGTCATCTATGAAAGAGTGGCTGGAAAGGAATGGTACAAAAAAGGGATATCATCACTGGTCGAACTCGCAAAGAAGAAAACCGTCACCATAATGTGTGGCGAGGAGGACCCGCATAAGTGTCACCGGCACCATCTGATCACTCAGAGTTTGTTGAAGGAAGGCATAACCGTTATACATATAAGGGGGGACGGAAGTTGGGAAAGAGTAGAAAAACCAGATAAGAAGACGATTCAACTTACACTGTTCTGATACTATGAGGATTTATACCATTGGTTTCACCAAAAAGAGTGCAGAGAAGTTTTTTGAGATACTGAAAGCGAATGATGTAGCACAGATAGTCGATGTGCGGCTTAATAACACATCTCAACTCGCTGGATTTGCGAAGAGAAACGATCTCGAATATTTTTTGAGCGAGTTGTGCGGCATAGATTACCATCATTTCAAGTTCCTTGCACCGACGAAGGAGGTCAGAGATCGCTACAACAAAGAAGGCGACTGGAACCGATATGTCGATGAATATACGAGCCTTCTTGAGAAGAGAAAAGTTCTGGATATACTCGATAGATCATTTTTCGAGACCGATACATGTCTCCTCTGCAGTGAATCGTCCGCAGATCACTGCCACCGGAGATTGCTGGCAGAATATTTGAAGAAACACTGGAAGAGTGTTGAGGTGGTACATCTGTGAACAAAGAGATTGAAACGATTGCAAAAGAGTATTTTGAATTGAAAGAGAAGATCAAAGTACTTGAAAGGAGAAGATCAGAACTAAAAGAAGTTTTATTCACTGAATTTGACTCCAATGATGTAGATGAGGTGTATACAGAAGATGTACATGTGTATAGAGTGAATCGACCGAAGATAAGCTGGAATGAAACCATCCTTAAGTCAATTCTTGCGCCAAAAGGATTGTGGAAAGCAGTGCTCAGAGTCGAGAACAAGAAGGTTCGGGATTTGATTGAAAATGGCTTAATCTCGGAATCGGAGCTTGAAGAGGCAAAGGCGACACGCGATATGTGGTACACTTACGCAGAGCAAGTTTCGCTGATGGAACAGACAAACGCGTCACACAGCACACCCACCGGGACAGAGGTTGGAGGGGTTAAACGACTGATCATCACTGATTTGAGCAGAATGAAGGAAGGTCGGATTTGTATCGTTGGAATTGACAGAGAATACAATGTAATACGCCCGGTAATTCCTTACAGTGGAGTGAAAGAAGATTACATTCTCGACGAAACCGGTAAACTAATCATAACCCCATTTGCAGAGATTGAATTTAAATTCATTCGCCCGTTGTCAAAATCACCACATGCAGAGGACTGGGAGCTGGATACGAACTATAGACCAAGATTGATAGGTCGTTTCTCTGAAGAGGCAATGAGAGGATTCTTGGAACGTATATCATACCGATCTGTCCGAGAGATATTTGGTACGGCGATTCATGAGGGGCGGTACACAAACCCGGGAGATGGAAACAGATCGTTGGGGACGGTGAAATCAGTAAAAGTCATGGGTGTCAATTATTCGATGAAAGAGGATGGGACCTACAAATACAGAATAACATTCTCGGATATGGGCGAAAATGTCTACAATTTACCGGTTACAGACTGCGCGTTCAGAAGATATTGCGATAGGCTGAGAGTTCTGGAAGGGAGAAGCACAAATGCCATAGGGTTAGAATTGCAGCAGAGATTGAATCAACGCGAGACATTTCTCCGCGTAGGTCTCACAAGACCTTTCGCAAAGATGCACAACCGATGCTACCTGCAGGTCTCTGGAATCCATGCATTTCCAGACTACAAAGAGAAGGATCAGGATCGGGGAGAGATATACTCTGGCAAATCCAAAGCATATTCGGGGGGCAATGTCCGAAAACTCCACCCGCGAGCGTATGAGCAGTGGACGGAAGAAGATGACGAAAGATTGATCACCGAGCGCCAGTCTGGAAAAACCATCGAAGAGCTTATGGAACTATTCGGACGGCAAAAGGGCGGCATCGAGTCGAGATTGCGGAAATTGGGGCTGCTTTCATAACTTTTTAACGTACTCCACAGCTCCCCGGCACATCAAGTAGATGCCCGCGTATTCGGGAACCGTGTTCACACCCTCCTCGATCTCGAAGTGATTCCCGCGGAGATCGCAGGATGCCTGACTTTCCGCTGCAACCGAAATATCCACATCAGAGAAGACGACAGCGTCGTTTAGTGGATCGAACATCTCGATAGTCTGTAGTGTCAGGGGAACGACCCTCATGCTCGAACCGCCATGCAGGGATGTGGGAAGCCGGATCAGCCGCTTTATGTCGCCTGTTACTGGCTCATCAACGCTTGCACCGATCTCTTGCATGGCTTTCAGTATCATCCGGTTCCAGAACGATTTTTGAACCCCTGTAAGGAATTTAATCTCCCCCTTCCTGATACGTTCGATATTCGCATCGCTCACAGAATCGAGAAGTCCGCCGTCGACCAGACCCCTTGCTTTCACTGCTCCGATGCCGTCCAGTTCCTGCAATTTGTTTACCGCTGTTTCAGGGTCTTTTAGATCACGTAAATATCCAACAATCCACCTATTGATCTTGCGAGCCCACCCCCCCATCACCTCTTTCGGAATCTCTGAAATTGACGAAGAAATGGACACTGGTTTCAGTGTAAGCCCAGCCCCGCTCACATAATCCACGATCTCCCGCCGTTCAGCACTTCCAAGTGTGCGCACCCTATGATCGCGCACATGGATATGGTACCCGCGCCCTCCGGAGAAGACGACGTCGATCAAATCCTCTGAGAACCCGAAGTCATCGGTCAGAAAATCAAGGAGTTTCAATGTCTCGTTCTTGACATTTGCAAGCATCGCAGGATATGACTTCGGCGCATCCCGGAGATGGTCTGCATCCAGATCGAAGATCAGTTCGGCTCCAAGCCATTTTTTGTCTGCCATCGTGCCAGCCCCGGGGTGCTCGTAATACGCGACCGATGAGAATGCATGCGCTGGAGCCATGCTCCGCAGGTATTCAAGCACCTCCTTACGTGAGAGGAATGATTTGTGCCGGTACATCACGATCTTCGGGAGCGCATCGAACATGACAAAGCCCCATTCCCGGCTCTCGAATTCGGGCGGTAGCTGGATCGGGTACTCGAGGTAATATTCCTTGAATTTCTCTCGCAGGAAGTTTTTTGTGCGTTCGTTCATTTCGTCAAGGTTTCATTCTGCAACGGTGTCCTGATCTTCTACGTAGTCCTCGGCTTTTGAGGTACTCCCACACAATCAGATTGCCTTCTATACTTGGAGGGATTCTTTCAAGTCCCTTAATCAACTCTTCTGCCAGAAGATGATCTATAAATCCGGGATTGAGTTTCTGCATCTGGTTTATGAACAATTCTCTGAATACGAAACCTGTTTTCCCACCCCGGAGCCTCAACGCCTCGTCAGGACTGATATATTCCCAGCCAAGATCGAGAAACGCCTTCTTTCCACCGGATGTTTTATATTCGGCAGAAGGCACTTTGATATAACCTATCAGTGGTTTCTGGACGGAATACCTCTCGCCCCCAATAGTATCAGACATAAATTAACCTCCATATTCCTTTTCGATCAATATCCTTATCTCTTTCTCCAGATCCGGAAGTTTATTTTCTATGACATCCCACACGATATCCCAGTTTATGCCGAAGTAATGGTGTATCAATTTATCTCTCAAACCAGCGATCTTTTTCCATTCAACCATTGGATATTTCTCCTTAAATTCTTCGGGTAAGTTCTTTGTTGCCTCACCGATAACCTCAAGACTCCTTACGCAAGCTCTTTTCAAAACCTCATCCTCCATCAATTCCTGAAACTGCAACTCCGCGCATTGGTTGGCTAAAAATTCGATTTCGTCGAGTATATGCCGCAGGAACGCCTCGTTTTCAGTCACACCACACCACCTCCTTTTCTATGCTGGGCCTGATATACGGACTTATGCCACTGGTAGTGATCAGGTCTACATCTTTTCCGAATAGTTCTTCGAGAAAGAAGAGTAGATCCATAAAGTTGTCGAAAGTCGGTTTTTCAAACTCCACAAGCAGATCGACATCGCTTGTTTCTGTCTGCTCTCCTCTCACGTACGATCCGAATACGCCTATCTTATTTACACCATACCTTTTCTTTATCTCATCTTTGTGTTTTTTTATGGTTTCGATTGCGTTCATGATCGCATCCTCCAGATTGTCAATCTTGATCAGATTTCTTTTTTAATTCCTTTAATAGGCTTTCAAACACTTCACAGTTATCTTTTACCGTTTCGTACACATCCATAGCCACCTCCTGATCGTAAGTATGTGATGTCAGGTTTCTCGCTTCGAGAAGTTCCAGCCATCTTTCTTCGTCTTTGATCCATCCCATCCTGTATGCCAGTTTCAGGCAGCCCTTCGGAGATTTGCAATCATAACCAACCGCCCTTGCAGCCAGCTTCACAGATTTCCAAGCCGTCTCAAAAGTAAACTCAAATCTCTGGATGACGGCATCCATTACAATGTCTAATTCCAGAGGGTCGTACTCCAGAGCGGCTTTGAGCCTTTTTGTTGCGTTCTCGAAATTTTCAAGCTGTATGGTTGCCTCGATCATAGATATTCACCCCGCTTTTGCGTATAATTGTTTTAAACTCTGGATTCACCCGATTCAGATCGATTATGTCTATGCTTTTGAGAGTGCGCAGTTCATCGATCTCGTCTTTTATCCTTGCGATCACGCCAAGCGATATTTTTGATCCTGCATCAACTGCTATATCAAAATCAGAGGTCTCTCTGGCATCGCCTTTCGCTCTTGATCCGAAAAGGAATATCCGTGCATCAGGGAGGTACTTTGCTATTATATTTGCGGCATCTGCGAGTATCTCATCCGCGGATAGGGGCTTTGGGTGCGCTATCTGTTTCATTGCGGCATCTCCAGGCGATTTACTCTAATCTTGCCGGTCATGAGGTTGTGGAGAAGGGACTTGAAGAGTTCATCGAGGGCAATCTTTTTGTTCTCTTCGGCTTCGATCTTTTTGTCTACGGTGGAGAGGATTGAGGCGATTTTTTGCTGGGTGGGGAGGGGAGGGAGGTGGATTTTTCGATTCTTCACGTCTGAATCAGTAATTGCAGGATAGCTTGCCCCTCTTTGGACTTTTTCAAATTCATCTATAAATACATCTCTTTGTACTGCATAGAAGAGATATAGCGGATTCAAAATGTTTTCCGTTGCCCTCAAGACGCAGAAGGCTGTTGAACATATTTCTCCATCGAATTCTTCATTAATGAATGTCAATCTCTTTAAAGTAGGTCTGACTGTTGCAAAAATTACATCTCTGTTTTTAACTAACCTTTTTGCTCTGCTTGGAGAATCTTTACCTTGACACAATTTACACTCTGCTATTTTTAGGGCACCTCTGCTGATGCTCGATACATCAACGTATTTGAATTTCCACTCAGGCGTTTTTCTTGGGTCTTTTTGTTTCGTTTTCTCAGTCACATCTCCCAGCATCACCACGCCCCACACCTCTGGCACGGCACCGAGTTCTGTCATCTTAAATCCATCGGGAAGATCACTCATTTACCAAGCCCCCAACATTCATCGACATAACAAAAAGATTGAGGTGTAACAAAACCGGGGATGGAAATTTTTGGATCGATCGGGTCTTCAAACACCTCTACACCCCCAATTCCAATGGCAAAACCGTTTTTACAATCTCCAAAGTAACTGAAGAACTCTTCTTTCTCAATCCCTGAAAATTCCTTGAAATTCTCCCATAAATTTCTCGGGTGATCTTCTATGATGTTCTTTATCGTAAACACTCCCACAATTTTCTTCACCGGAGAGGTTGAGTAAATATACACCAGTTCTATATCTTCCCTGCATCTAAAAATCGATCTCCGAAACTCATATCTTTTATTCCCATTCATTATCTCTTCGACATACTTCGGCTTGATTGACAGTAACACGTTCATTCATCCTCCAGAACCTTCCTGAATGTCTCTTTGTTCTTCGGCAGATCCTCCCTGATGATCTTCCAGATATTCTCCAGATCCAGACCGAAGTACTCATGAATCGCGATGTTTCTCAACCCGACAATCGCCTTCCACGGAACTTCATCGTAACTTTCCCTTATTCCAGCAGGTATATACTTACAGGCTTCACCGATGACCTCAAGATTTCTGATAACGGCATCAATCACCATTGGATTTTCCGTAAAACTGTCAAAATCCATTCCCTTTGTGTAACGTTCTATCTTCTCTATGCTATCCAGCATATATTCCAGAAATAACTTCCACTCCCTGTCTTTCATAAATATATAACCTCCTTCAAAATTTTATCTTTTAATTGAGGCTTTATTCCCATTTTTGTTACCAAATCCACATTTATTTTCAACACATCCTCCAGAAAATCTTTCAGTTCAAAATATCCCAGACCGACGGGCTCGTAAAACTCCACAAGGATGTCAAGATCACTCCCCCGCTTCTGCTTATTCTTCGCATAAGACCCAAAGATGCCCATTTCCCTGACCTTGTATTTCTGCCTCAAATAATCCTTATATCTCTTCAGAGCCTTTATAAACCTCACCACCTCCCAACCCTCAGGCAGCGTCCCCTGTTCTCCCACCCCAGAGCTATCCCGATCCAATTCAGTTATCATCTTCTATAACCCTCCGGTTTCATACCGCAAGCCCCATCTTTTCCAGAATCTCCTCCAATTTACCATCTGCCCCCCTTCTCGCCTCTTCCACCTCGTTAAGCAATACCACAGCATCCCCAAGCGGCAGCGTATCATCCACCCCATTATCTGCCACGTATCTGGATGGACTGAGGTTGTAGTCATTCTTAACCACCCCCTCCCTCGTGACGATCTTACTGATCCCCTCCACCTCGTTCCAGTTCAAATAAATCTCAGAGATCTGTTTTATACTCTCATCCGGAAGGTAATTCTTTGGTCTCCCCTTTGCAAATAGCCCCGATGCATTGATGAGGAGTATCTCATCTTTTTTTCGCTTATCTTTGTTGATAACAAGTATAATCCCCGGCGCGGTTGTGTTGTAGAAGAGATTGTCAGGCATCAGGATCACGGCTTCAACCATATCCACCTCAACAAACTCCTTTCTGATGTCCCGCTCCCTATTCTTTCCCACATTACCGCTCCCCCTTGAAACTGCACCGGTATCCAGAACCACAGCCATCTTGCCGCCATCCTTAAGCGAAGCGAACTTATGCTGAATCCAGCCCCAGTCCGCACTGCTGGACGGCGGATAACCCGAGTTGAAGCGGTTATACGGATCATTCTCATACGTGTCCTGTGCAAAACTCTTCTGATTCCACATCGGGTTTGCCGTGACGATATCAAAATCCCTGAGTGAACCGCCCGGATTCAAGAATGCGGGTCGCATCATCGTATCCCCAAGAGCGATCTCCGCCTCTATATCATGGATGAACGCGTTCATCTTTGCCATCGCAAACGTTGCAGGCAGAATCTCCTGCCCGTAGAACCGTAAAGGTGCGATGGATGGGTCTTCATCGTATTTTTCCCTGAATCTCATATAGCATTTGATCAACAACCCGCCAGAACCGCAGCATGGGTCATATATCTCTTTATCAGGTTCCGGATCAAGAATGTGTGACATCAGTACAGCCACCTCTCTCGGGGTGTAGAACTCACCCGCGCTCTGCCCTGAACCCTCAGCAAACTTTCGCAAGAGATATTCATAAGCCCTGCCAATGATATCCGGCTCAACGTCTCTTAATCCAAGCCTGTATCTGCCCAGAACGTCTATAAGAGTTCTCAGTTTATCCTCGCTGATGACCCTCTGCCCCGCGGCAGTTTCATTGAAGTCCACTATATCAACAACACCCTGAAGTTTCGGATTCTCTCTGGAGATTGTGCGGACAGCATCGGTTAAATACTCCCCAATGCCGGTCGTCTGCATGGCAATACTACTCCATCTTGCTTTTTCTGGTATATAAAAGCGAACGAGACTGTGATCTCCCTTTAACAGTTCTTCGACCACATCTCTACCACCATAGTCCGTAGATAGTTTAAGTATCTCATCTTCAAAGACATCCGAGAGTCTTTTCAGAAATATGAGTGGTAGAATATAGTCTTTGTACCTGGGAGCATCGATCTCCCCCCTGATCTTGCAGGCAGCCTCCCAGAGCCATGTTTCCAGGGTCTTTATATCAAGCTCATTCCCGGGCATTCACACCTCTTTTGACCGGCATAATACTAATCTTTCACTCCGCCGCACCACCATCCGGATCATCCCGAATTCTGTAGCGCCATCCTCCCCGCAAGCACGCAACCACCGCCGCGGTTTCCGCCGATCGGGTTCTTTGGTACGCCAAGCGAGTTCATGCACCGCGCCATCACAGCAGCGCCTCTGGCAAGACCATCGTCCACGAAGACAACCTGACTCTCGGGATCCTCGAAGAAGTTCATCTTCATGATCCGGTCAAGTATCAGTGCTGGCTTGTCTCCAGTGATGCCGGCTCTCCCTGTGATTCCGATAGCAGTCTCTTTCGTTACGACCCCGGCGTCAATCGCTGTCTGCACGAGCCGCTCTACAGAGATCGCAGCGATCGGATCCATCACGGCTGCAATCATCTTGATTCCATCGCTCTCATATATCCTCTTTCCGATCTGGAAGAGCGCGGGTCGGTCGCTTCCGTCCTTGCCGACGTCGCACCCGATCAAGACTACACCGATCGTCTTTGCAGCTTCTGCATTCACGGGGACGCTGCCGTACCGATCCCTGCCCTCTGGGACGACCTCGATCGAGATGTGTTCGTGTACCTCTTCCGCGTACTTCTCTGCCTGCTTTGCCTTCTTGCCGCTTGCCGATGTCTTCTCCTTGAAGATGTCAAGGGCCGTCCCGGTTTTGGAGTCTACCAGTCCGGTTCCCTGCACGATCGCGTCCGGTATTGCGCCGGCAAGTCCGCAGAAGTTCCCGATCGTCTTTGCGTATGGGGCATCGCTGTTCGTGATCCTGCCGTCGAGCGTCGTTCCGAAATCGAGCGAGAGGCACGGGTTTCGAAAATCAACGTCCGCCCATTTTGCACCTTCCTTGATGCCTGCTGTCGCAAGCTCGCCCTCCATCTCGTTTGCGACGATCTCGACTCCGGTTGCCCCGGTCGGCGGCAGCACGCCCGCGACAGCGCCAAGAAATGAAACCTTCTCGATCAAGCTGTGTTTCTTGAACTGATCCGGAACCGTATCGATCCCCATCGCCGGAGTCATGCGCTTTGGCGACACTCCCGCTTCCAGGCAGCCATCAGCCAGAGCAAGGACGAAATTTCCAACCTCCTCCGGCGATGCGAATCCCGCTACGACGCCTGTTGACCGCACCACGAAATGAAGGTTCGTATCGATATCGAGGTTCGCCTTGTGGAGGCAGTCTACGATCGTCTCGGAAACCAGTTCGGATACTGACTCGCGGGTAAACGGAACTCCGGTAAGTGTCCTTCCGAAGATCTCCTCCCCAGCCTTTGGCGGGCGCACGTCCCGCGTCATCCGAACGGTCTTGTTCACAGCTTGCGCCATTCCGGTGCTCATATTGGTTGCTGTCAGGATGCACTTGGTCGTGGTATTCCCGACCTCGACTGATGCTGCGATGTAATAATCCTCAATCTCCTTCTTGTAAATCGACATCGGGTCGGGTTTGATGCGTACCACGTCTATCGGCTCACTCTTAGCGATCCTTGGTTTTGGACCGAACATCTTCTTGATAAGACTCATAAACCCTATTTTCTATGACAAGTTATTAAAGCATAGAGTCGAGTGGTGGTGACGGGTGCATGAAAATCGATGATGCTGTTTTCAACGTCTGATCTCTGCATTATGCCAAAGCTGGACGCAAATGTCCGTTTAAAAGTTAGGACAGTACCGTTTTTTCGTGGCTTTTCAAAAATCGAAGAGAGCCTGCTGCACAGCCGTTTTCTTGACCTGTTTCTTCTTGCGCACCCGGGCAGCGCTTGCAACGCCGATCCCGAAGTCGTGCAGCCCTTTCTGCCGAGAGTCATAGTTCAGTGTCTCGTGCCCCACACCGAACCCGCTGAGTATCCGCTCGACCGGAGGCAGTATCTGCTTTTTTATATAATAATTAACATCAAGCGCGATGTTATGCTCTTTCACATACTCTGGATCCTCTGCACTATCCACAAAAAGCCCTTTTCCAGCGATGATCACGAATGGTACACGGTCACCGATCGCCGGAACAATCCCGCCGCGGCTGCGAATCTTCTCCACCACCGTGATATGCGGCTGCTTACTCTTGTAACTCTCCTTCTTCTTGGTGTATCTTCTGGTAAGGATCAGATCTTCCACAAGATCCCAATCCCTGCTCACATCGAGATTCCTGACCCGATCCACTATACCACGAACATGATCTATCGCATCATCGACTCTTCCTTCCTTCAAAACAAGTTCAAGGACTCGATTGAGGGTCTTTGATGTCAAACCGCACCAGTCACGCCTGACGGTCTCCATCCCTTTGACCTTGATCGAATCCTTCCATCCGTCATCGGTTTTTTCGAAAGCCCATAGCGCATACCTCTTCTTTGCTATGAATATCGCCCTGTGAACGATCGATTCAAATTCAAGTTCCATCGGATCTGGCAATTCACGAGAAACCATGCCAGCAACCGTTTTTCCGATCGATTCCGCATCATCAAGCGATACCCCGCCGTTCTCGCCCTCACCCGCACCCCCGCCCTCGTGCTCCGGTCTGATCTTGACAAAGACGCTGTCTGTGTCCCCGTATACCACTGATAGCGAAAACTCCTTCCCACCAGGGAGGCGTATCGTTCCGATCGACTCATCGATCAGTTCCTTCGTGTCGGTGATGTTCTTGCGCCCGAAACTGGTCACCGCGTTTGCCAGAACAAGACTGTACAGACGGGCTCTCGCATACCCGGAATATCCATAAAAACTGTTTAACAGAATCTTGAGTGCATTCTGGGTCGCATCCAGCACCCTGTGCTCTTCTTCGCCCGCGGATCGCATCTTCTTCTTCGTCTCTGTCCGCCGGTCAAGCAGGTTTTCGAGAATGCCCGGAACAATACCTTTGTAGACATCAGCAGGGACGAATTCGCCCCCGGATGGTGACCGGATGAGATCGGAATCCTGAACCGGTTCGGATTTGTCTTCGGCTTCGGGAGGTCCGGTGCGCCCTTCTCCGGTTACGACGGTGCTGTAGCAGAGATTGTGCGCCATCATGATCGTCGGGTACAGCGATTTGTAATCGAGAACCACGACATCCTTCAGAAGCCCGCGCGCCGGTTCGAGCACTGCACCGCCTTTTAATTCCTCTGAATCGCTGTGCCGTTTGCTTGTGAGATCCTGTTCAGGTCTCGGTGGGATCACGCGGTCCCGCTTCTTAAATTCCCGGAACATCAGGTTCTCGACCATCGAACTCTGCCCGCCGTCCAGCACATCCTGCATCAGCGCACCGCTCACCTGCGAAAGCGCAACGTACTTGTCAAGCAGTTTCAGATCAAGGAGCAGGCGGATCGCAAGAACCGAATCGCGGCGTGCGTATTCGATGAACTCGGCAAGTTTTTCGCCATCATCGTTCCAGTACTCGCCCATCTGCTGGAGCGAAACATCGAACTTCTCGATGTCAAGCAGCGTCCTCGCCACGTTCTTCAGCGTGTACTGCTTGATGCTGTACGCCCTGCGGACAAGCGGCAGAACATCGGCAACGATCCTGCCGGTAACGGATACGTGCGTGACAATCCCGATCTTCCGGCAGAAGACCGCCCTGTTGTCCCTGCCGATATTAGCATACAACCGCTTCCCTTGCGCCTCAAGCACCTCGACTCGTTTCGTGATGTATGGAAAGTCGAACTCGTTTGAGTTGTATCCGAGAATCACGTCGGGATCGTAGTCACGTACAACCTCAAAAAATCTGTTCAGAAGGTCCGCCTCATCTGTAAAATGCTCAGTACCATCGCAATCCAAATCCGCCTCTTTCCCAACGAGAACAAGCGTCTCCAGTTCCCCCTGATGTGCCGGTTCAAACGCAAGCGAGATCATGATGATCGGCGAGCGGTCAGCAGTTGGAATGCCCCCATCGACGAGACACTCGATATCGAATGCGAGGTACCGCATCGGCGCATTCCTGACAATCTCGGCAGGCGAGACCTGGGATATAACGGTCACCTCGCTATCCACGCCCCGGAGGTACGCAGGCTCTGCCGATCCGGCTTCGTCCACAGTCCGCGCCCAGCCCATGCCAAAGATGCCCGCATCGATCATGAACCGGTTTTTAAACATGATGTCGGTCTCGTACGTCCGGTCTGCGTATTCCTGCACCTCGTCCCGGATCGTCCGCACATCCTTTGGCATGCCAACGACCACCTTCAGCATCTTTTCCGGATGCTCCTGATAGCCGACTGGCTCGTATCTCGAAACGGTTTCCAGTCTCCTGATTTCAGGAATCTCCGCAAGTGTGTCCTCTATGGAAACGGGTTGGACATAGAAATACGGCTCAAAGTCAGGAACGAAACAGCAGACGCTTCGCCCATCCGGGTCGCGTCCGAAGAGTCTCACAACCGGCTTTCCGTTATCGATAATGTAATCGGAATCGAGGATCTGAAACTCCATTATGCGTCTCTTGATGGTGCATGATACTTATGGTTTGCCAACGTTTCGGGCAGCAGCTTGCAGGATCATGAGGGCATCGAAGTGCGGTCACATGTTTATCACTGGATTAGCGCGGTAGCCGCTGATCGATTCAGGAGGTTAATTTAAGGAAATATGCGCATTATAGTCAGGCAGTATAGCCCCAATAACCCTGTTTAAGAAGATCATCCGGAGATACGGGATCAGCGCCGCCATTATCGTACTCTCCTACTTCTGGTTCTTCGGACTGGAATTCGGGATCATGTACCAGTGTGTCTTCATCATCGCAGGGATCATCGCATTCTTTGCGCTGGTGCCGCTTCACTACGTGCGGGAGAGTTCCTGCTTGCCGAAAACAGGATGTCTGTCCGGGATATCGGCAGAATCGCCGAGATCGATCCGAAGTTTGTGATGGTGGTGCTGATCGTGATCAGCGCACTGTATATGCTGTGTAACTACTCAGGTACCCAAAACCACTATCAGTGGACTTCACTATGCCGGAACTACCCGGTATGTGTGAGATACTATAACCAAACCAGGAATTTAACCGCAGAGTGCGCGGAGGGACGCGGAGGGGATATAAACGGTTATAGGCTCTGCGTTCCTCTGCGTCCTCCGCGGTTATTTTTCTTGCCAGAAAGTACAGAATCGCAATCGGGCGACCAATCAACATACCTGAGTAGTTACTATGCTGTTTAATATCACGTACACGG
>JAYEFK010000184.1:0-4078 GCA_034658575.1 Methanobacteriota archaeon | reverse complement strand
CACACTTTTTTGGAATTGATTGGTTTTCACTACCGATCGGAATTAACCAAATATCAGGACCAATGTCAGACGGAACGATCTTCCGTCTCCATCAAATACAACGTGGTCAGAAGATGTCTGACCACGATAATGGAGGTGATAGCATAGCATCAGCAGCCGGTGTATATAAAGATTTCTGATATGTCGCGTCTATGTTCAACCTCCACACATTTTTACCCGAAAAAATCTATGGAATCTCCTGTAGCACCGTGAAGCCGGCAGACGCCATCCACTCAAACTACCGCTGACAGCCGCTTCTCTGCCCTTCTTTGCACCTCATCGAAGAGATTTCTCCCAGATGAATCGATCCCGACGATGAGCGGTCCGAAATCACGCATCTCCAGCACCCAGACTGCCTCTGCCATGCCAAGATCGATCCAGTGCACGCCGCGCACCGCGCTGATGTGATCTGCTGCCACTGCCGCGCACCCGCCGGTGTACGCAAGATACGCGCACCGATCCCGCATCGCATCAGCGATCGACATCCCACCCTTGCCGATTATGGCATGGACGCCAAATCGATCCAGGATATCTGTGGTCTGCGAATTCAACCGGCTGCTCGTAGTGGGACCTGCCGCGATCACCTCCCACGACCCATCTACCCCTCTGACAATCGGTCCGCAGTGGTAGATCACGGCATTCTCGAGATCGAACGGAATCTCTGATGCATTTGATGCCTCCAGTATGCGGCTGCACGCCCGATCCCTAACCGTCATGACTGTTCCACTCAGGTACACAAGATCACCTGCACGTAATCTGGTAACATCAGAGATGGTAAGCGGGGTACTCAGGTGGTGGGTGGTCATGGTGCTCTCTCTGGCACGGCGGGTTAAAAGATTGTTTGCGGCAGACCGATCGGACTTTTTGTGAGATATTCCCATATCCTGCGCAGAAGATGGGTTATGAGGTCGCCTATCCGAGCGGGCGACTTGGCACGGCACCAGAGCAATCTTTAAATATGATGTACAACTATGTACATTATTGTACAAAGTTATACGGTGAGAATGCGATGATAACTCCGAACCCACAGGAACTGACCGCTCTTCTCGAGCCGATAGAACCGCCCGCGATCATCCAGTTGATCGCAAAAACTACCGCGCGATGCACGCCTATCGACCTGTACAACGTGCTAAAATCAGAGAACCCGAAATACTCCTATCTGCTCGAGTCTGTGGAAAAGGAGAAGCATCATGCACGGTTCTCGTTCGTGGGCTCTGATCCGGACGCGGTCATCACGATAAGCGGGAGGGATATCTCACTCCAGTACGAGAGATCGACGCCGCTTATCAGACAGATCGAGGCAGATTTATCAGACCTGCACGAGAGTGGTGTTATACGTCCGGAATACGACGTTCTGGATGCGTTAAAGCCGATCGTACCAAGAGTACCCTATATCTGCACGAAAAACTTCGATCGGCAGGTGTTTTCTGGCGGTGCGATTGGATATTATGGTTACGGCATCGTATACGACTGCTGGCTGGATATCAGGCGACGCGATCATGCAGCAACACCGGATGCGCAGTTCATGCTCATTACACATACCGTGGTCTTCGATCACCTGACCGGCAAGGTCTATATCATCTTAACTCCATTTTTACAGGATTTTAGTGGAGATAAGATCGCAAGAATGTACCGGAACGCCGAATCCGATGCAGCGGCGATGATCTCAACTATCAGAAGGGCAGAAGATCTTAATTTGAGGGAGCAGACCTCTGGTGGCGGGCACGGTCAGATGGCGATGACCGCGAATGTAGGGCAGGACGAGTTCGAGACGATGGTTGGAACAGCGAAGCAGCACATCGTCGATGGCGACATCTTCCAGGTTGTGCTGTCCAGGCGATACGAGGCGACGAACACGCACAGCCCTGTAGAACTGTACACGAGGCTGCGTGATGTCAATCCAAGCCCGTACATGTATTTATTCGAATTCGGGGAGACCAAAATCGTTGGTGCGAGCCCTGAAACTCTCTTCACAGTCCACAACCGAAAATTGATCACCAACCCGATCGCCGGCACCTGCCCGCGGGGCGAGACCGATGCGGAAGACGCCGAACTCGCCGAAAAACTGCTGGATGATGAAAAGGAGCTGGCAGAGCATGTGATGCTCGTCGATCTCGGTAGAAACGATGTGCGGATGGTATCTAAACCGGGAACGGTTCGGGTCGAGGATTTCATGACCGTCAGGAAATACTCACACCTCCAGCATATCGAGAGCACGGTTACAGGAATACTGCGCGACGACTCTGATGTGTTCGATGCGACACGAGCTATCTTTCCCGCGGGCACGCTGTCAGGTGCGCCGAAGATCCGTGCGATGGAGATCATCGACGCACTCGAGAAGGATGCCCGCGGGATTTACGGCGGCGGCGTTGGATATTACACATGGAACCGGGATGCTGACTTCGCAATCGTGATCAGGACGATTGTGCTTTCCGGAGACCGGATGCTAATCCAGGCAGGGGCTGGAATCGTTGCTGACTCGGATCCCACGTACGAATATCTGGAGACCGAGCGCAAGATGGCTGCGATGATGAAGGTGATCGAATGAAGATACTCTTCGTGAATAACAAGGACTCGTTCGTCTGGAATCTTGTCGAGTATGTCTCGATCTTCGAACCGGATACCGTGGTCGTCCCGAACACGATAACGCTTGAGGAAGTTCGAGAAATCGATCCGGCTGGAATCGTTATCTCGCCGGGTCCGGGAAATCCGAACGATCCCCGGGATATCGGATCGTGCATCGGGATCATCCGCGAGTGCACGGTTCCCTTGCTCGGCGTCTGTCTGGGCTGTCAGGCGATCAATGTTGCGTTTGGGGGCACGGTCGGGCATGCGTCTGTAGGTCCGGTTCACGGGAAGGCGTCTGAGATTTACCATGACGGGGTCGGTATCTACGAAGGGCTTCCGAACCCGTTTACTGGCGGCAGGTATCATTCGCTTGCCGTGGATCGGGTGTCGCCTGATCTCGAGGTTGTGGCACATAGTCCAGATGGCGTTGTTATGGGGATCAGGCACAATCGGCGGCAGATCGAGGGCGTGCAGTTCCATCCTGAGTCGGTGCTGACGCCGGATGGGCTTGGGATGATCGAGGGGTGGGTGGGGGTGGTGGTGAATGGGGTGCTGTGACTACCACGTATCTGTAGCTGACGTGAGCCGCGACGGCAAGGTCACATCGCTCGATGCGCTGATGCTGCTGCAGGCGGCGGCAGGAGCGATAGAATTATAATAACCCAACACAAATTTACATCCGTATGAGGACTGATTACAATGGGCGATTTCGAGGCATTTAAGCGCATGGAACGGGAATTGGAAGTAAAATACCCACATAAAGTCATCGGAATGTACAACGGAAAAGTTATTTCCATCGGAGATACTTATGATGCGGTGGTGAAAAAGTTGCATGAATTGGGGATCAAAGAACCGTTCATACACCGGCTTGGGCCATCAGAGGATACCATTGCAATATTGTAGGGCGCAGCATGGAATTTCAATATCGAGATGGAAAACCGATACTCCCTGTGCAAATAAGCGGCAGTGCCGAGAAAATCAGTTTAATCGGAATTCTTGATTCTGGCGCAGATTATTGCACTGTACCGAGAGCAATATGTGAGGAATTGCTTGATACAGTGCGGGAACAGGAGATATTCATCCCCTGAGGAACGCTGATGTTACCTGTGTTCAAGGGAGCAGTAGTTGTAGGCGATATGGAGAAAGAAGTTGAAATTATTGGAGTGGATATGCACCCAAGATTGAATATCGACTGTCTTGTTGGTAGAGTTTTCTTCGGAACAATGGATGTTCATCTGCTTGGAACATCGGGTAAGTTGGTTTTGGATTGGTAGGGTCTGCCCTAATAGAATAACTCTAAATCCGTCACCCAGTCCCAAGCGGCTGCGGTAGCGTGGACAACTTCCCACTCATGCAACCATGGACTCCGCCGCAGAATGGCGATCTCAACGGCGACAACCAGATCACCCTCGCAGATGCCGCAATCGCGCTGCAGATCGCGGTCGGCAGCCGCGAATATGATGGCGCCGCC
>JAYEFK010000183.1:0-4081 GCA_034658575.1 Methanobacteriota archaeon | reverse complement strand
CCCACGACACATACGGCGGATCAGATGCACCGTGAGGGTTTGCCGCACATACCACCATATTAAACGACCGCCGCAGCTACCAGCATCGCGATCGTCCGCATGCCCGCAGATGCAAGCACGAGCAGCAGCCCGGGGACCCATCCCAATTCTACGCATCACGCATCACCTCTCGTATCGCAAGCAGATTCAGTTGTGACTGCGGCTTCATCAGCATCGTAAGCGGATCCACAAAGAGAATGTTCTCCTTAACCAGATATCTCTTAGAGATCTCATCCACCTCGTTCATACCGATCTCCTCTCGGGTCAGAAACATCTTCAAAGTGGAGGCAAGTTTCTCGTAGGACACATCACAACACCTCCTACCTATCATTATCTCATCACCCAGCTCCTTAACAAGCTTCAACCGGGTTTCTATCTCGCCGGTTATGAGCGTAAGCATGCTGCCTGCAACATCCTCTATCTTCTTTTCACTTCCTTTTTCATTGATCAGTCTAACAAGCGATACTGGCTTTCCACCAACGTAATGCCATGCAATCTCCTTCTCATGCTCACCCCATCCGTAACCATCCAGAAGGTCGATTGTTTGTTTGTAATTGAAATCATCTACTATCAGATACTTGCATCGCTCTTCCAGCATCGCCTCGCTGTAAACGCGCTCGATGAAGAGCGAATCGGAGGTCATTGCAAAGACGTGGCACAGGTGCAACTCTTTTGTCAGGTCTATGAAAAAGTTGAAGAGTTCGTAGATCAAGTAACCATTCACGTTAACATCTCCAATCTTTTGCAGTTCATCTAAAACCAGTACCGGCTGCTTACCGGACTTTCTCACCTCTTCAAAAAGTTTTATTATGTACGAAAACGCGTTCTTCGGCTTATTATCCTTGAACACGTAATCTATAAACTCCTTCGTTATTGGTATTCCCGCAACCTTTGTCACAGATGAAACCAGTTCTGCAAGCGTCTCTTTCCCCTTCCTTACCGCCCCATCAGTCCCCATCTCCATCTCAAAGAGCGATTCGATGAAATCATCGTAACTCGCTAAAAATTTCGTCCTGAGATTTATGTAGAAGACAACATACTCATCTGGTAGCTCTTCGATCAGATGAGTGATCAGCGTGGTCTTTCCACTGTTTATTGGTCCGTAGACGAAAGTGATCAAGGATGGTTCGGCATCTAAAATATCCCTTATATCTTTTATCTCCTTTTCCCGGTTGTGAAATTCAATTCTCTTCATGTCCTTCTCCTCCTAAATCATGTCCTGTGCCCCAGCCGTCCCCACCCCTGCCGCCACCAGCAGCAGGCGGGTCATTGCCGCCGCCGCCTCCTCGCTTGCTGCTCTGCCCGCCGCCGTGCCCGCACACGCAAGCAGCAGCACCGCGAGCACGCCCGCGCCAAACATCATCATTCGCAAACCAGTACGAGACCCGATTACACAATCATGCATTTTCATAACGACCACATCCGATATTCTACTCATCACACACCGCAATCCCATAAATGCCTTTCGGCATCACTGCAACTCCACCAGCGCACGCATACCAGATTAAACGACCGCCGCCGCCACCACGATTTGCAGATGCCTCGATCGGCTCATGCCGCCGCATCCTGCCCGCGAGCGCACGATTGTCCGCACGCCCGCGGATGCGAGCAGCATCCATAACCTATCTGCCCCCAAATGCCGCGCTGATAGCTCGGGAATCTAAGCATGCAAAAACCCTTGCCGACACGCGGGGGCGAGAAGTCGCCACTACGCGCTCAATCGTCTCTCAAACTCGTCGATATCTCTTGATGTGACTGCCAGTTTCAGCAAATCCGGAAGCACTGAACTATTGCGGATGCTGTATATTCTTTGGGATACTTTATCAGGGATCTCGCCGAAGCGGGTGATGAGCACGGAAATGATACTTTCTTCCATACCCTTCTTTTCACCCTTCTCTATGAGTTCGCGGTATATCTCTGATTTCTCTAACATATCGTCCAACATGTCTTCGATCACCTCTTTTGGGTATTTTAATTCTGCAATGACGCGCATGCACATATACGTATCGGAATCGAGATACTTATCCTTTACTGCCCTGTCCACCTTCTCGATGCACTCGGAGAGTTTCGCGCCTTTTGCAAGCGGCGTGAATGGATAGAGCCCGTACAGATGGTTATCAAAGATGTGATCCACCCGAATATCCCAGATCCTGATCACCTCGTAGCTGAATGCGATTACCTGTCTGCTGCGCAACCTGGAGGTGTAGCTGTCTTCTATGGCTCTATTTGCATCTTTTGGATTCAGATAGATCACGACAGGGTAAACAGGGAGATCGTACTTGTCCATGATCCGCACATAATACGAGAGCATGCGTTTCGGCATTTCCGAATCGTGGGAGTTCTGGAATTCTATGTGCAGAATGAACTTCTGATCGTCCTCTGTCACCCTGCAAAGACCATCTGACCGGTGTTCGGTTAGCGGCAGTTCTCTTGACAGGACATCGATCTTTTGTACGGCTTTTCCAATGATCAGTTCTGCAAAGTCGGCTGGAAATCGTTCGGAGACACGTTTTGATATGATATCGTATTGCATAGTGGTACTCAACCGGTGCCATCGTACAAAAGGGTTCGGCGGGGCTTTGGGCACATCCTTGCAGGATCATCAGCCGCGCCCGATGATATAGACCTTGTCGTCGTGGCTCACGTCAGCAGCGTCCGCGTATTCGCTACGGCAGCCAGCATCGCGAGCGATCGGGTCACGCCACCACATCCTCGCCTGCATGCTCGCATAACCCGCGCCGCCATCATCATCCACCACCCACGTCGCGCCCGCCGCCGTGCCCGCGCACGCAAGCAGCAGCACCGCGAGCACGTCCTGCTAAAGATCATAATTCGCAAAACGATTGCGTGTTTCGAGCAGGTGGAAATATCTTGTCATAACAATCAACTCCGCTATGTTACATTCCACATACGCTATACGTCCATAAGTATCTTTTGAATCACAGAGACTATCATGACTTATGGTGTTGCGGATGAAATCTGTGGAATCAGTGTTAAGATGTGGCTAAAAACCCTTACTATCCACTGTCTTCGAAATAACGCCGAAGCCATTACATGGATTACAATAATTTCATATTCTACCGTATTCATATCGCTTTTGGCGTATGTTCGGCTCAGACAGTCTCCGATATATCAACAACTTACCAGACCATACGAAGAACACGAGGAACGTTTGCCCCGGCACACCCGCGCTACAAGCCATTACCTTTTTATGTTCGGAAGTGATCTTATGAATGACACCCAACCATAATGCTGGGGTAGGGTAGCTGGTCATCCTATGGGACTGTGGATCCCACGACCCGGGTTCAAATCCCGGCCCCGGCCTACCTACATATCCGTCTACATACCAACCCGCTTCACCCATGACAGGAAACAACATTCCAACGATCGCCACGGTCTGCTCGCACACAAGCCTCCAGATATTCGACGGTGCGCGCAAAGAGGGATTTAAAACGCTTGGCATCTGTCTCGAAAAGCCTCCTAAATTTTATGACGCATTTCCGAGGGCAAAGCCGGACGAATTCTTTCCTGTCGACTCGTATCAGGAGATAGTCGAAAAAACTCCTGAATTAATTGAGAAAAATGTAATCATCATCCCTCACGGATCTTTTGTCGAGTACCTCGGAGCGTCAGACTTTGCGCGCCTTGAGATTCCAAGTTTCGGAAACAAGGCGGTGCTCGAATGGGAGTCAGACCGGGCAAAGGAGCGTGAATGGCTCACAAGCGCAGGCGTTCCTGTACCACTCGAGTTTTCGTCGCCTGACGAGATCGACCGCCCGGTGATCGTGAAGTATCATGGTGCAAAAGGCGGACGCGGGTTTTTCATAGCAAAGAACAAAGAGGAATTTGAGGAGAAGATCGAAACCGGTCAGGAGTGCGTAATTCAGGAATTCGTGCTCGGGACGAGGTACTATCTGCATTTCTTCTACTCTCCGCTCAGAACTGATGGTTACCGTGTCGGGGATGGTACGCTCGAACTGCTTGGAATCGACAGACGGATCGAGTCCAACATCGATGAACTCTACAAGATCGGCGCGTCTTC
>JAYEFK010000182.1:0-15739 GCA_034658575.1 Methanobacteriota archaeon | reverse complement strand
GCGGCGTCGGCGGGAGTGGTGTTGTTGTCGTGGTTCACATCCCCGCGGAGGAGAGTTTCTTCTGCCGTTACAGATACGTTATATCTCGTCTCCAGACCGAATGTCAATGGACTGAAATGTTTAACCATTATGTAGTATGTGCCGGAAGTGCTGCAGTTCCAAACTATTTTTGATGCCAAACCAGAACCACCATCATCATCGTGGCACATCTCTGTCGTCCCATCAGTACTATAAAGATACAGATCGGTGTCCGAATCACTCCTCAGATCAGAAGTTTCGATGGTGTACGATCCACGTTCTGTGGCACTGAATTTCAGCCAGTCTTGATCGTATGGAACATGGAAATCGTGAGTTTGCATGGCGCCATCAACAGAAATATAACTTGCTACTGAATAATTATCGTCCGGTTCATACGCATCAGGGATTGAATCTCCGAACTCTGTGTAATTGTAATGCGTTGAGCTTTTTGATGTAAGCGAGGTTATGAGACTTACCAGATAACAGTTATACCAAACCCATCGTACAAATAACTTTGTATGATTTCAAAGTCGCTCAACCAATCATTTATTATTGACCGGATTCCAATCCTGCTATTTATATGCCAGATAAACAGGACATCTTCGAGACGCTCAATAAATACGGCATCACCGAAGATGCGATCACAGATGCGGCGATGGAACTGTATGTCCCGCACCCGGGGATAGAAACAGAGGAACTCGCAAGAGGTGCGTTCAAGCGTGAACTGGATTTTGCATTATCCGATCCGAACCTGTGCATACTCGTGTATGCGGCAACTCTTCTGGAAGAAGAAGGCGAAAACGACAGACTGCCCGGAATAACTGTGCAAGAATTTAAGCGTGACCCTGTCTATTTAATCGCAGACGAGGTGCTTGGTATTGCGATTGCAAAATACATCGGCGGATACAAAGGCATGTTTGAGTTCACCAGATTCGACCAGAATAAACCCGGAATCCTTGGGAAACTTGGACCATTTCTGGATGATGCAATCGCAGGGCTGATCGGCGGGGTCTCTTCCAATATGTACTCAAGGAGTCTGCAAGGAGTCTGATCTGAATTGAGCATCGAGATCGAGTTCACATCGCCACAAAAATGTGTCTGTGATTTCACATACAATTTCTACTGGCAGCATCAGGGGAAGGAACTGGATCCGGACGGGGTCATCCCGGATCAGAAGGATACCGGTTACACGTACCGGGATCTTATAACGGCGCTTCGGAAGAAAGATACCGTCACGATCAAAGGCGACGCCGGTAAACGGCTATGCTCGAATGCCGGTGCTGACATGCGCTACTTCGGCGGCACCGGCGGGATCATCGACTCAGGGATTGTTATCGTGGACGGTGACGTCGGCACCAGGATGGGCATGGGCATGGCATCCGGGAGCATCTATGTGAGCGGGAAGGTGGCAGAGCCGCTCGGCAACATAATTGAGGTACAGTCCGATCTTGCCGGTTTCAGGAAATACCGATCGATAACTGATCTTCTGCACAATGGCTCGGCGGATGGATTGCTTCCACCGAATACGTTTGACGGAACAAGACTGACACTTGCCGACGGCATCATGAGGGACACCATCGCGGCACGGTGTAGCGCTGACTGCACGGTTGTCGTGAACGGTGACGCGGATCTCAGCGTTGGTATGTTGATGAGTGCCGGGGAACTCAGGGTCTCGGGGAATGTCGGGATGAATGCAGGCACGCTGCTTTCTGGCGGCACCGTGGTAATCGAGGGGAATGCAGGCGAGTTTGCAGCTGCTGACATGCGTGCCGGGGTTTTGATCATAAAAGGGAAGTCGAAAGGTTTCGTTGGAGGCAAGATGCGCGGGGGTACGGTATTCATAAAGGGTGGCGGCGCTGTGATACCGCCTGTTAGGAAAGTTCCGCTGAAGGGAGCGGATTACCGCCTGCTGATGCGCACGATGCGCACGAATCAGATCGAGGCGATGATGTATACGAAGTACTTGGTCAAGGGATTGTGACTTCCTCCCCGCATCAATCTCCCCTTCAGGGTCTTGCATCGGATACACGAGCGAGATCGGCTGCCCGCTCAGGGAGACGATCTGCCAGACCCTTGGCAAGATCCTCCCGCACCTCGCCGCTGTAATAGTCGATCCGTGCAGCGATCACCAGTTTCGAAGCAAACCTCCGCGCAATCTTGCCGCGCAGGCGGCGTGGGGACGCATGGACGAGGGGGTGCTGGAATATCACGCCGTGCTTTGGAGGCGCTGCCCCGCGCAGATGCCGGAACATCGCCCTGTTCGCACCAAGAATCTGCAAGCGGCTTGCAGGCATCCTGGCAAGTTTCCCAAGCCCGCCTGCTATGCTGATCAAACGTGCAGCAAGCAGCCCGCCTGCAAGGTTCGTAAGGTTCGGGGCGATAAGGGCAGTCTCGTCCTGGATATACTCGATGAGTACTCCGCGGCTCTCATATAGATCGATGAGATTCCGGGAAAGTGTGCGCATCGCATGCGGGATCTCGCGCCTATTTAGAATTTCCTTAACCGCATCCTCTGACGGCAGGACCCCCTCCACGTACATGGAATACCACTCGAAGAGCCGCTCTGAAAGCAGATTCAAGGTCGGATTGAGGTCATCAAGCATCTTTATTGCGTGGATAACCTCCTCGTCCCCGCGTGCAGACCGCAGGACCTCTTCTCTTGCAAGCCGGATCGTCACCTCATGGAGTAGTGCACGATACTCGTCTTCAGAATTAACTATTCCAACACCTTCGAAGAACGTGCGGATGGATGTTAACGCCTCTGGCGTCGATGTTTGCATCACCGGACGCGGGTCCCGGTCCAGTAACATAGAAACAATCTCATCGACTTCAACCATTCATTATAGCCTCTTCAAATTGAATTGTGACTGAGCATCCACGTCTGTAAGACATTCGTGTAATTCGTGAATGCGTAGCATCGGCGCAGCCATTTACTGGTGATTATTTTATGTACTTACTCGAGTATTGTGTGGATATCCGCATATAAAACCACGAGATTACACAAGATTAACGCAGAAATCTTGTGGAAATCGGCGTAATCTTGTGGTTCTTTCCAGATACTTTTTCAGTCCTTGATTGCGACTGGCTTCTTTGCCTCGCGTGTGAACATGATCGGCAGGATGTTCAGCACACCGAGCAGGTCACCTTCTTTGATCTCGCCGGTCTCCTGCGCGAGAATGTATGCTGACTTGATGCGTCGATCAACCTCGACAGACGCAACCCTGCCCCCTGATCCGACACGCACAACCGATACAAGCGCATGTGGGGTGAATGCGCACAGGAGCGCAAGCAGGTCATGCTGCAGTTTAATCTCCTTGATCTCGATCTTCTCAAACGCGCCCTTTGCTATCGTCACATCCTCGTCTGCGACAATAATCTCCCACTTTGCGCGGGTTGCTATCGTAAACTCATAAGGCGATACTTCGACCTTGCTCCGCTTCAGCCCCTCTTCCGAAGGGGAAGTGATCTGTATGATTTGAGATTCCATGTCTTCATTTATGGGGAGGATCGTGATATATAGCTATCCCAGTTGCATCTGGATCGAGTCAGGTCTCATGCCCATGAGCGACTGCAACCGGAGGTCGTCGCTTAACACATGATATACATTATCCTGAGGCGTGTCAAGCGTTATCTCCTTGGTCATGCCGTACCTTCCGCGGTTCACAACGATCGCGTTCACGATCCCGAGCATATCGAGTTCGCTGATCAGTTCGGTGATCCGCCGCTGTGTCAGCACATCGATGTCGATCATGCCGCACATGCGCCTGTAGATCTGGTAGACCTCGCCTGTGGACATGATCCGCCTGCCAGATCTCCGGATCAATTCGGGCGCTTTGTCAAGGGCCATGATGCTGTAGAGAACCAGCTTCGACTGGGTCGGAAGCGTCTTTATGACCTCTGCGACACGATCAAACTCGATCTTGGACTGCGCTCTCCTGACATGTATCTCCTGCACACCCTGCACTCTTTCACGCTCTGCGAGTTCAGCAGATATCCGGAGCAGGTCGAGGGCTCTGCGCGCATCACCATTCTCCCTTGCCGCAAGGGCAGCGCAGAGCGAGATTGCGTTATCATCAATCACTCCGCTCCGAAATGCCATCTCAGCACGCTGACGCAGGACATCCGCGAGTTGATCCGCGTTGTACGGCGGGAAGATTAGTTCCTCCTCTCCAAGAGAGCTCCTGACCCTCGGATCGAGAAATTCCGTGAACTTCAGGTCATTTGAAATCCCCATAAGACTGACTTTGGCATTTTCAAGCATAGAATTTATTCTTGACAGGTTATATAGCACATCGTCGCCTTTTTTTATCAGTTTATCGACCTCGTCCAGGATGATGACCACAACTCGTTTCTTGGAATCGATCGCGCTTTTGAATTCTGCAAATACCTGATCGGTGGGCCAGCCAGTCATCGGGATTCTTTTGCCGAAATTCCGTGCAAGTTCGGCGAGCAGACGATACTGAGTATCGATAACACCGCAATTGTTGTACAGAACCTCACATGGGATTCCACGCTCCTCACCTGCCTTCTCGATCTCTTTTCCGACATGCGTGGTGACCGCGGTCTTGCCGGTCCCGGTCTTGCCGTAGATCAGGATGTTTGAAGGTGTATCACCACGTAAAGCCACGATCAATATCTTAAGAAGAGCGTCCACCTCATTATCCCGATGCGGGAGATAATCCGGGACGTAGGTGGAACGGAGCACATCCCTGTTCTTAAATATCGGTTTCGATTCCAGTAATTCATTGATAGCGTTTGCTATGGGCGTTTTTTTCAATAATCTCCCTCCCTGCCGAAAGGTTTGCTACCTACCTTCGGGTACACCTTCTTAAGGATTGCGGATGTTTGATTTTATTTTAATAAAGTGAAAACTAAGGCGAGAGCCGTCTTCGGTCACGGGGGAACAAGACCACATCGCGGATATTTTCGACATGCAGCATGGTCATGACCAACCGCTCGGTTCCAAGACCCCATCCGGCGTGCGGAGGAATCCCATACCGGAACGCCTTCAAATAAAAATCGAAACCGTCCGGATTGAGTCCATGCGCCTCGATCATTTCGTGAAGAAGCTTATATGAATGTATGCGCTGTGAGCCCGACGCAAGTTCCATTCTCGGATGCATGAGATCGAACGATTTGCTGTAAACTGGCTTATCCTCATACGGATGTGTGTAATAGGGCTTAATCTCGGTAGGCCAATCGGTGAGGAAGTAATGCTCGCCGATAGCGTCCCCTATCGCGCGCTCGGCAGCCGTGCCAAAGTCCTCGCCCCACTCAATGGTATGCCCCTCTGAAAGTGCAATCTCGAGCGCGTCATCATAACTCACCCGCTTAAACGGAAGCTCTGGCACCGAAAGTTCGATTCCGAGTTCTTTTAGTTGCGGCACGCAGTCAACAGATACCTGCGCGTACACCTCGTGGACCAACCGCTCAAGAATCCCCATCACGTCGAGATGATCCATGAAACTCGCCTCGATATCGATCGAAGTAGCCTCATTCAGATGCCGCAGTGTGTCATGCTCCTCTGCCCGGAAGATTGCGCCGATCTCATAGACCCGGTCAAAACCCGCGGACATCATGATCTGTTTGTACAGCTGCGGACTCTGATTTAAGAATGCCTCCCTGTTAAAGTAGGTGATCGGAAATAATGCCGTGCCGCCTTCGGTTGCAGCCGCAACCACCTTTGGCGTATGGATCTCGATGAATCCTTCGTTTTCAAGGAAGTTGCGCACTGCCTTTAAGGCGTGGTGGCGGATCACGAATACATCGAGCGTCCTCCTCCGCCTGAGATCGATAAATCTCGAATCAATCCGGGTATCGATATCTGCGTCGACCTTTCCTGTGATATCCATCGGTAGCGGAGAATCCGATTCAGAAAGCACGCTTACTGTCTGCGGGATAATCTCGTACCCGCGTGGGGCTTTATCTTCCCTCTTCACAGTTCCGGTCACCGTGAGCACAGACTCCCGGATCAGCCGTCTGGCAGAATCGAAGAGCTTGGGATCGGTCTTCTTCTTGACCATCGTGATCTGCATGAACCCACCCCGGTCCCGCAGTACAAGGAAGTATATCCCTCCAAGGTCGCGCATCTCGTGTATCCAGCCCGCGACTGTTACGGTGTCGCCGTCCATCTCAGGCGTGATATCGGATGCATAATGAGTTCGCATGATGTCCATAATGGTGTAGATGCGGAGGTATTTGTGTTATATGTTTTGGTGGCTTTTAAAATGTAAAGCCACGAGCCGCGGATATGGCGCAGGAGAAGTGTAGAATAGTTTCCTTGCAAATGAAGGGGCTGTCACGTCCTCTGGTGTTGCGGGAGATTCATTCAAGCGATTCCCTGATGTTTGAGGACGTTTGACCTCACCACTAAATGGGAAGGGGACTCAAACACCGGAAAACTCCACTAACACTTGACCGCCAAAGACGCGATGTGCTCAGTTCATCTCCGCATCCATCACCGCATCGCAGTCACCAGTGATCGTTATGATCGTGAGATTCAGGTCGCCCTGGTTGGATGCTACATTGCACTCGAGATTATCGGTCATGTTCGCTGCAAGTTCGTTTACGCGGGCGTTTGTATTCTCGCTGATGCCGATGTATGTGATGGTGCGCTCGCACACATCACCCACAGGGCGCACCGCATTATAATACTGGTTTGTAACGGAAGAGTACATCCCCACTTCCTGGTATGGTGCATCAAGATCCGCGTTCTCGAGCAATTCACCGAAATAGGGATATGCGTTCGGTGCGCTCTCATTATCAATCACATCGACCGTAGCCTCGATCTTGCTGCGTGGACCAAGGATGCAGGGATCACCCATGATGTTACATAGGTCCTTGTTTCGGATCAGCACCAGATAACCCTCGTATTTGGATGGTGCGACAATGGAAGACCCGAGTACCAACTTTCTCGGATACAGCGTATGCAATCTGATCTGGCTACCATCCCCAAATACGGCCACGTAGGAATCAGTGACGTTTGTGCCATACAACCCCTGCGGGACGATCTGTTCCGCAAGTGGCGTCCCTTCCAGACCCTCAGCACGGACGTACTGTGCCATAAGCACACCCGGCGGGCTCGCATTAAGCCCGTCCGCTACCGAATAAAGCGGATGATCAACGAGTTTTCCAAAATTGTTCAATGGTATACGACCGTCATTTTCGGGCTGCGATGTGGACTGTCCCGCATTATCAGGTTCGTTATCGCCCCAAAAAAGAGGCATCAGTGGGGATAGTATCATCAGGAGTATCATTATCCCGGCAAGCGCCAGTATAATAATGGTGGATGTCTTGTATTTCGCCATGCAATCCAGTATTAGCAGCAGGTGTTATTAATCTTATCAGGGCATTAGCTTACGGTGCCTTGCTTTTTATGCTCTTCATAACCTCGTCCACCCTATCCACGATCTCCTCAAACGATCTGGCAGTGGCGGACTTAATCTCCAGCACAAAGGGAATGCCGCTGTCGCCTGACCTTACAACCAGCGGATCGAGCGGCACGCTTCCGAGAAACGCCGCGCCCATCTCCTCAGCAACGCGTTCTCCGCCGCCTTTCCCGAACAGGTCGATCTCGCAACCGCAGTGCGGACAGACAAAGCCGCTCATGTTCTCGATGATCCCGATGACCGGAATCTCCAGGTACCGTGCCATGTTTACCGCCTTCCTCGTATCGAGGAGCGCAACATCCTGAGGCGTGGTGACGATGATCGCGCCATCGACATCTATGAGCTCTGCAATGCTCATCGGTTCGTCACCGGTTCCGGGGGGGAGATCGATTAACAGGTAGTCGAGCGCGCCCATCCAGTCCCACCGTATCTCCTCGATGAACCGCCGTATAAATTCTGTTCTGAGCGGACCGTGCCACGGCACAGCAGCGTCCTTTTCGATCATGAAAGCCATCGACATGACCGAAAGCCCGTGATCGCAACCCAAGGGAAGGTATACCGGTATCAGAAGCTCCTCGTCTGCCGATGGGAGTTCATCCTCGATATTTAGCATCTTTGGTATGTTGGGTCCTGTGATGTCGGCATCGAGCAATCCGACGTTCTTCCGGTTCTCGACCAGCCTGAGCGCAAGATTGACCGCAACCGTGGTCTTGCCGACGCCGCCCTTGCCGCTCATGATCATGATCCTGTGTCGTATCGGGTCTGTTTCGGTCATTATGGTGTGATCCTCTGAAATTAAGTTCGCCCGTCAACCCTTAAATATCACACGTGCATCCACAGCCACCACCCCTTTTTCATACACGATGAGCGGGTTTATATCGAGTTTGAATATCTTCTCTTTCGCAGCCACCTCAGACACCTTGAGTATCGTGCTGACTATCGCGCCCACGTCGCACCCAGCCAGGATCGAGTGCCCCCCGATCTCCTCGGTCATCTCGATTGCATCCTGCTTTGTAAGCGGAACTATCCGGAACGAGACATCATCGAGCACCTCAACAAAGACCCCGCCAAGCCCGAACATCACGGCATGACCGAACTGCGAATCGCATTTTATCCCGATTACGATCTCGGTTCCACGCGGCACCATCTGCTGGACGAGAACTCCATCGATTTGTGCATCCGGAGCGTGTTTCTTCGCATTCGCAACGATCGTCTCAAATGCTGCCCCCACATCCTGCCCCCCCACATCGAGAAGAACGCACCCGGCAGCGTTCTTGTGTGCGATATCCGGAGATGAGATCTTCATTGCAACAGGAAACCCGATCTCGCGTGCAAGCAGAAGCACATCCCCCCTGCTCCCTGCCACAGCTTCCCTTGTTACAGGTATCCCATACTCTGCCAGAAGTTTTTTCGATTCGTGTTCGGTTAGTTGGAAGGGGTCAATAGATCGTACCCCATTTCATTTGCCAAATAAAGGGTCAATACATCGTACACTCTTTTGATATGCACTCCGTTTAACGCATCCTTTGTGATGCGTTATGGATATTAACGAACAAGAGAGAATTGATGCCGTAAATCGATACATCAAAGGAGATAAACCCGCAGATATTTACAGAGATGCAAACAGATCAAAGAAATGGCTCACTGGTTGGGTGAATCGGTTCAAAACAGGTAAAGACGGGTGGTATAGATCTCGATCGAGAGCGCCTAAAAAACATGGAAGAAAGACGAATGAAGAGATCGAAGGAGTGATCGTGAGCATCAGGAAAGCTCTGATAGAAGGCAATGAGCACGAATCAAAATATCTCAGGCGTTAGGCGCTGATGCGATCCAGTACAGGATGAATGAGCTCGGTTTTTCAGAGGATGACATGCCATCTGCATCAACGATAAAGCGGATTGTAAAAACATTGTCTGAAAGTAAATAAACGAGAGCGATACAAGCGGGTCAAATCCAAGAAGCGATATACACTCCTGAATCCCACGCAAATCGATGAGGTGCACCAGATGGACTTTGTTGGTCCGCGATTTATCAAAGGATATGGTCCGGTCTCCTCCCTCCATCTCATCGATGTGGTCTCCACGCGGGTTCACATTGAGCAATTTAACTCCAAAAGAATGGATAATGTAATCGCCTTTCTCGTCGAGTACTGGAGCAACAACCCGATTCCCAAGTATTTGCAGGTTGATAACGGGATGTACTTCATTGGAGACTTTAAAAACCCGCGTGGGTTCAGTCGTTTTGTAAGACTCTGCCTCTACGTTGGTATTGAAGTCGTTTTCATCGCGCCCAGCAGTCCCTGGATGGACGGAAGCATCGAGAACTTCAATAACTGGTTCGGATCAAAGTTCTGGGATAAAGAGACCTATCGAAGATATGGAAGACATACGCACCAGATCTCCGCATTTTGTCGATCAGCACAACGATCTCGGTGCATGGAAGAAGAGAAACGAAAAATTGGAACAGATCGAGCCTGTTAGAATGCTAAAAGATGCTGCGGAAATCAATCTGAATAAATTACCGTTGACCGATGGGAAGATGCACTTCATCAGGCAGGTCGATGGTGAAGGGCGGATCAACGTCCTGAATGAGGCGTTAAAAGTGGGCGAGGAGTTCATCAGCGAATACGTCTGGGCTACTATCTGCACGGGAAAGCGGAAAATGGAAGTCTATTATCGGGAAAAGGATCAGGATGTCGCCGTATTGATAAAAGAATTTGATTATGAGGTGAATGAGGGGGTCGAACCTCGCAGGAACGATATCTGGAAAACTTAAAATGGTGTACGATGTATTGACCCTAAATCAGCAAATGAGAGTAACCTATGTATTGACCCTTTCCATTTATTATTATGGTGCATTCGGCTGGCAAGTCTGAAAAGACATCCTTGACCTCGATGATCGACTCATCGAGCAGCATCAGGATGTCAGGCTTTGCGATGTACCCTCTCATAAGGATCGGTTTGTCATCGATTCGGACAAACGCCCTGACCTCCTCGCCTGTGTATTGATATTTCGAGCATGGATAGGTCCACCATTCATCCGGAAGCGGAAGACGCGTCGGAAGCTGATACACTCTTCATAGTTCCATATAACAATTTTGTACTTTCCATGCTTTCCCGCCCATCGGCTTGGTCCGGGATTATGTGACTGCCCTTTACGTTGTACTCACTTTCACCCTGCACTTCGCACAGGTTTATACTGATCCAGCGATCATTTCTCTTCATGCTCTACACCGTGCGTGAACTGACACAGTACATCAAGCACCGGATTCAGGATGATTCGTCACTCTCGGAGGTCTCTGTCAGGGGCGAGATATCCAATTTTACGCACCACACGTCGGGGCATATGTATTTCACGCTGAAAGACGAGCATAGCCAGTTAAACTGTGTCATGTTCCGTGGTGCGAATACGAAGCTGAAATTTAAGCCTGGGACCGGGCTGAAGGTGGTATGCAGCGGCGATATTACGGTGTACGAGAAAAGAGGCGTGTACCAACTGACGGTCTGGGATATCCAGCCGGATGGCGTCGGTGCTCTCTATCAGGCATTCGAGCAATTAAAAGCGCAATTGTCTGAGAGGGGGTTTTTTGATCCCGCCCGCAAAAGACCGCTGCCGTTGTTTCCAAAGACGATCGGGATTGTCACATCCCGCACCGGTGCCGTGCTGCACGACATACTAAACGTCATCAGACGGCGTTTTCCTGCTGTGCGGATCGTTCTTGCACAGACCCGGGTGCAGGGCGAGGGCGCGGCGGCAGAGATCGCAGGTGCGATCGGGCAGATGAACAAATTATCGCGCACAGACCTGATCGATGTGCTGATCGTTGCCAGGGGCGGCGGCTCGATCGAGGAACTCTGGCAGTTTAATGAACTAAAGGTTGCGGAAGCGGTATTTGATTCCAAAATCCCGATCATATCCGCGGTCGGGCATGAGACCGATGTCACGATCTGCGATTTCGTTGCCGACCTGCGTGCGCCGACGCCATCAGCGGCTGCCGAGATCGTGGTGCCTGACAGGGAGCAGCTCCGGCAGCAGATCGCGGGGCACAAGATCAGACTCGATCATGCGATCCGGCGAACAGTCGAGATGCACAGGGATCGGCTGGCGCGTGCAGAGCACGGTGTTGTACATCCGAGGGACCGGATCAACCAGTTGCGGCAGTACATCGACGAACTGACACGGCAGATGCACACAACGGTTACGCACCGGCTACAACTGCGCAGAAAGGATCTCTCCATGCTCGGGGCGACGCTTCACGCATTAAGCCCGCTCAACCATCTGCAGCGCGGATACAGCATCGTTTTAAGGGCGCCTGACCGGGCGGTCGTAAACACTATCGACGCCGTGACCGCAGGAAGCGATCTCTGGATACTGGTAACGGATGGAAAGATCGGATGCCGGGTACGTGAAATAAAGGAGGGCTGGGACCATGAGTGAGAATGAAGATATTACATTTGAAGATGCGCTTGCCGAACTGGAAGATATCGTGCATGAACTGGAGGAGTCGGGATTAACTCTCGAAGACGCTCTTATGAAGTTCGAGACCGGGGTTAAACTCTCGAGACTCTGCAACAAGGAACTGGACGATGCCGAGATGCGGATCGAGCAACTGACCGAGGGCGAGGACGGGGTGCGAACAGAACGCGTGGAGATCGAGTGAATAGATATATCAGTCCCATAACTGTAACGTCTGCACATAATTCCGCTCTGCTTGGAAGATATCCGCGACGCGGTATCAAGACCGACCCCGCGGGCTGTAAGCGCGATGACCGCGTTTCTTCGTGCGAGAGTACGAGGTTTGCGTTCTTGTAGACGCGCTTTGCCCGCTCCTTCTCTGTTTCCCACCCCTTCTGCATGATCATGATCTCTTTATCCCCCCACGGCTTCAGCGCAGCGATCATCCGCGATCCGCAGAGCGGGCACTCCGGAGTCTCATGTACGCCCGCAGCCTTGCGACGGGAGACCCATCTCCGGCAGTGCACGTAGAAGAGGATCACCCGGTTGTTCATGATCCGGATTTATTGAAACTGGTGGTGATCGATTTCATCTCATGACCCCAACTCTACAATCGTACGATCTACTCACAGACATGGTCGGCGCGATCAGAAGGACGTTCTCTTCATCGAGCACCGCCGGAATCGCATTTATCTGCGGCTCGGTCGGCTCGGTGAAGTCGCGCTTGGCAAGCGCTCTCTGGATCGCGGGGTGGAGTTTCTCGAAGACCGGGTGCATATCGTGGTTAACCGTTTGATGGTCCGGGATTATAAACCAGATTCTGTGGAGCAACATTTATTTACAGGTAAAAAAGAATAACAAGACGTAGATGATAACGAAATTGGCACTTAAGAACTTCAAGAGCATATCCGAATCAGGGATTGAGATCGATCTCAAACCGTTGACTGTGTTGATGGGACCGAACGCTTCTGGGAAATCCAGCATTCTGGAAGCTATCGGCATATTTGCACAGAGTATCGGCAATCCCCTCACCTCCAAGGGGGATCTGGTTGTTTACCGGGATTTTACTGACATCATACACAAACGCGAAACAAATAGATGGCTAACGATCGAGATTGGCGTGGACAATATTGGTTACAGACATTCTTTCAAAAAATTAAATGAAGAGGTGCGCCAGAGTGTGAAAGTCGGTGATGAAGAGATAGTAAGAGTGACAAATGAGTTTTTCGAAGGTAAAGGACGTCAATTCAGATTTGAGTATCCACAAGAACTTGCTTTCGAACCATGTGCTTATGCTTCAGAATCTATACTTGAAAAAAGAATTTTTCAAGTAAATAGACCAGCTTGGGACAATCTTTCATCCATGTCGGACAGAGCACAGGAGATAACAACAACCATAAGATCGGCACTGGAAGACAAAGTCATTTTCATCTCTTCGACGCGAGGCATCGTCCCGGAAGAAATTGCAACAGGAGATATACCAGACAATGTTGGAAAACAAGGTGAGAATCTCATCCAGTTGCTCGCTCGCATCTTTGGAACGCTCGAATACAAGGATACTGCCGAAAAGATTGCGAAATGGGCTGGCAGATTCGGGATAAATGAACTACATGCGGGATGGCACGGTGCCAATGAACTGATCTCAGAATATCTTGATCCAAGTTTCGGTGTTGTTCTAAACCTCTCATCCGCGAGTCAGGGGTCGAGGCAGATTCTTTCTGTCATCACCCAGTTATTCTGGAGCGAACCGGGCGATATCATAATGATCGAAGAGCCAGAGATCAGCCTTCATCCCGGATCGCAGGTTCTTCTGACCGAACTCTTTGCAGAGGCGATAGCAGAAGGTAAGCAGATCATCGTAACCACGCACAGCGAGTTTCTGCCGCTCGCACTGCGAAGACCGATCAAGAGGGGGCTATTAACGCTGGATGATATTGCACTGTACCACATCAAGAAAGAAGAGGAAGGAACCATCGCTGAAAAGCTCGATCTCACCGAAGACGGTTATGTGAGGGGGTGGATCCCCTCTTTTGCCGAGATCGAAGAGGATCTGCTTGGAGAATGGATAGAAACCGTTCCGGAGGATTAAATTGCCAGATACCTCTCTGGTTTTTGATGTCCATGTCTTTCTTGGTGCGATAGCAAAGAACAATCAAGAGGAATCATTTGCAAAAGCGTACGACATTATGATTAAACGACATCATAAATTTTTTTGTAACAAGGATATAATTAAACGATATAAAAGTCGGGCGCACTCTTATGGGATGACCTCAATAGTGGTCCAACTCGCACTCGAGGATCTTAAGCAGAAGCGAATTCTTAAACCGCGCAATAGAAAGAAAGTCAAGATAGACGGCTTTACACCTGATGATCTGACGTTCCTTGAGACCGCCTGTAATGGGGCGTCATATCTACTGACGAGGGACTCTGATTTCCATGACAATGAAAAGAGAATCCGTAAAGCTGGATGCAAGTTCGAAGTGATATTTCCTGACAGGTATGTTCACCAATGTGAAAAATGACAATCCTGAGAACACCGCCGGAATCGCCTTTATCTGCGGCGGGCTTTACATCATGAAGATGACAACAACTGAACCCATAGCCGGAATCGACGTATACCTCACGAAAACTCCAGGCATCGGCGGCGTAGTCCGTTCGGATGCGTCCGACTTCCGGGTTACAGAGGTCTGGGCTCCCGGAAAAATCACGGATGCAGAGAACGGGAAGTATCTCATCGTAGAACTCACAAAGAAGAACTGGGACACCCACCATCTGATCAGGGACCTCTCGAGATGGTTCAGGGTCAGCAGATCCCGGTTCGGATGGGCTGGCACCAAGGATACGCGGGCTGTAACCACCCAGAGAATCGGCATCTGGGATCCGGATCGTGCCATCGAGGCAAAGATCCCCAATTTCAACATACCAAACGCCAAGCTCGAGATCACCGGGCGGTCGAACCGGAAGATCAGTCTTGGTGATCTCTGCGGCAATAGATTCAGGATCGCAATACGGGGGATCGATGAAACCGAAGAAGAAGTCCGGGATCGCGTAAATCGCGTAACCGGTGAACTCTCGCACGCGGGCGGGATGCCTAATTTTTATGGCATGCAGCGGTTCGGAACAATCCGCCCGATCACACACGAAGTTGGCAGACTCATCGTATCAGGCGATTTCAAGGGCGCGATGATGACATATCTCGCAAAACCGTTTCCGGATGACCGGTCTTATGAAATACGCAGACGTCTGTGGGACACCCATGATTTCAAAGCGGCACTGGTCGAGTTTCCTGATCATCTGCGGTACGAGCGCGCAATGTTAAACCATCTGGTCAAACAACCGGATGATTACATCGGCGCATTTCATGTGCTGCCAAAAAACCTTCTGAGGATGTTTACACACGCATACCAGTCATTCATATTCAATAAAATCCTGAGTAAGCGCATAAAAGATGGGATTCCACTAAATCAGGCAATAGTCGGGGATGTTGTATGTTTCAGAGGCGGCGACGGTCTGCCAGATGCGTCGAGGACGCAAGAAGTGACGCAGGCAGACATCGATGGCATCAACAACCTCATCCGCAAAAAACGTGCGTGGGTGACCCACTCCTTGATCGGGCACGGCTATGAACCAGGGAGAGGGATTGAGGACGTGGTGTTATCCGACCTCGGGATCGAGCTCCCTGAGTTAACTCACGGTTTTGAGGTAGCAGAGATGCCGGAACTTGCTTCGAAGGGCGGATGCCGGGCGGTTGCGATAGGTGTCGATCCGGTCTTCGATGTGAGCGCGGATGATGCCGGAGTGGATGTAACTGCCGGGTTCTTCCTGCCGAAGGGTTGCTACGCCACAGTTCTGCTGCGCGAGTATATGAAGGATTGATG
>JAYEFK010000181.1:0-4092 GCA_034658575.1 Methanobacteriota archaeon | reverse complement strand
TACATTCGTTCAAGATCGAATGGTTCGATCCGGGAACCGATGTAACACACGAAAAGATCGTTAGAAGTTACATAACAACCGAAGAAGCTGTAACCCTATATGTTGATAAACATACAGAAGAAGATATAATTCTATTGCCTGATGAAACTCCGGACCCCGTTTCAACCCGTTCTGCGTCAACTGCAACCACGTCTCGATCAGACAGCGATTCGCAGCCATCTATCAAAAACACGCCGAGCAGCACTACATTCCACACAGACCCGACACTGTCAGAAAATTCTGCTGAAAATAATGGTTTGGGGCAGGGCAGCACGTGGTACCCCCTGATCGGACTCATCGCAGTTTTGTTTGCGCTGATACAGATAAGAAGTTGATGGTTATGAAGGTACTTCTGTATTTTTTGTTAATCCTTTTCCTGTACACAAACATCGCCTCTGCTTACGACGAGGACGATCTGGAATGGGCATGTGGCAACTCAAAGGAACTCCATCTTGGTGAAACGATCTCAAATGGCAATTTTACTGTAGAAGCTTATAATTTCCCGAGATCTGATCAGAACGAGACCCGGTTTGTAGGGACAAGGTTGTACGAGGACGGTATCCTCGTTTCAGACCAGACGCTTGTGGAAGGTGAGGATTACATCTACAATGAGAAGCTCAGGATCACGGCTCTTGAATTCTCGGTGCCATCGTCGGACTGGACAACCGATCTGCCAGAGGAGCTCTGGGCAGAGATCAAGATGGAACCAATCGGTGTTCCGCGCTTTGATGTGGAATTTGTGACTGACAAGGACGAGTACTTTGCATACTCAACTTACATCGAGGTGGACCTCACCATCCAGAACAGTGGAGATGCTGAGGCATACGACGTGGATGTTGATATGGCTATGAACGGTCTCGAAGTGGTTGGTGGAAAGTCGCATTACCATTGCAGCTCTCTTGAGAAAGGTAGACGTGTGGATGGTAAAACCGATACCATAACGTTTGATCCGATCACACTGCGGTTTGGTATACCTTCCGTCATTGAGGATCACATATTCAATCTAACGGTAGACATCGAGTGCTATGATATAAGAGGTGTAAAATATTCCTATTCCGAATTATACCCTGTGAAAGTCTCTGGCATGTTCAGGATATCAAAGTCGATAAATGACAACATATACATGGATGAGATTGCCACAGTCACGGTATCGCTCAGAAATGAGGGCACACGTCCGATCAACTCGATCGCGGTAAGCGACACCCTTCCGTCCGAATTTGAACCGGCTGAGAACTCATCGCTTCTCTGGGAACTGGATCTTGGAGCAGGCGAGTATAGGAGTTTTACATACCAATTGAAGCCCATGCAGCCGAGCGAAGAAGGGTACGTTATCCCGGCTGCGGTTGCAAAATGGAGCTGGGATGGTAGAACGTGTACTGCATATTCGAACTCCCGCGGAATTAAAGTGTATGGTCCAAAGATAGAGCTGTCAAAACGGGTGGCTCCGGAGACGATCGAGGAGGGCGGGATCGTTGATGTTGAACTCCTGATAAAGAATACCGGGAATGTGCTGGCAAGCATTGATGTGACTGATTCCCTCCCAGTGGATGCTGTGCTGATCGATGGCGCATCCGGCGGTAGGGCGGTTCTTGCGGCGGGCGAGAGCCACACATTCGGATACCGCATGAGGGTGAACACGACAGGTTATGCCGAACTGCCGCCTGCTGTTGCGCACTTTGCGGATACTCACGATTACGATGGGACCGTCGTTTCAGAGAACATATCGATCATGGTGAATCCGGTAGCGCACTCTGCACGAACGATCGATACTCCAGATCAAATGATCCCCGCTGCGGCTACCGCGAATACTACCACCGGAACAGATAAAGAATCCAGTGCAGGATCGGTTTGTATATTGGTTGGATTTCTTGCTGCTGTATTTGTGATTATGCGGGTTAAGCGGACGTAAGCGTCTTTTTCTCGACTTTCAAAGATAACCAAAAATGGCTCCATTTTCCGGCAGTGTCCTAATCTACGATAGTTCATCGTAACGTGCAGTATATGAGAACATATAAACTCGACTTTCAAACATGTAGTGAAAAACACCATCGTTCAACCCAATTAATGTATGACCTATCAAAACATAAACCTCCTTGCCACCAACTTCCCCAATTTGACCTAAACATCCCGTATGTGTTTAGTTTACTAAATCGACATCGGTAGACTATGCAATCATATTGGTGTATTTGGTTCTGGCACTGTCTGAAAATCAAGTGATTTATCACCGCGGAGGGCGCGGAGGTTCGCAGAGTTTTGATGCCGTTTTCACCCCTCTGCGTGTCTCTGCGCACTCTGCGGTAGAATCTAATGGCATGGTGATTTCACTGGAAGCATTCATGACTCTCCGGCTCACCCATGAGTATGAAAATGTGCTTCGGTTCTCTTGCCCCCCTCGCACCCAATTTTAGTATAGCGCAACAGATTTGGATGAGATGAACACACGAGGTCGTCGATTTTATGGCGGTTATAACCCCGTACTGGAAACTGACCCTGCAGCCGATGCACCCATGAATGTCGCCTTCCGAAAGGTTGAGCACGCGGAGCAAACTATAACTCCACAGGTCCGCTGCTGTGTTCATCTCGAGGTAGATATCGTGAAACCAATACTTGAAAGTTGCTGCGGCTTGGACGTTCACAGAGACCAGGTGACTGCTTGCATAGCATCAGGACCACTTGACAGGGCGAAAGAGAAACTCATCGTGAAAGAGTTCTCTACAATGACTTATGGGTTGAGAGAACTATCCTCGTGGCTCAAAGAGCATGATGTCGAAACCGTGGCTATGGAAAGCACTGGAGTTTTCTGGAAACCTATCTTCAACATTCTCGAAGATGATTTCGAGGTTCTTCTGGCGAATGCTGCCCGTGTTAAGAATGTTCCAGGACTAAAGACGGATAAAAAGGATGCCCGGTGGATTGCGAGATTGCTTCGCTATGGATTGGTACCGGCGAGCTTTATCCCGTCCAGAAACATCCGAGATCTGAGAGATCTTACCCGAACACGGAAGAAGTTAACCGAGGAAGGGACCCGTCGGAAGAACAGGATCCATAAGATCTTGCAGGATGCGAACATCAAACTCTCTACGGTTGCGACCGATGTTTTTGGCGTTTCAGGGAAAGCGATGATCATGGCTCTGTTGGAAGAGGATGAACTATCTCCGGAGGAGATTGAATCCATGACGAAAGGAAAACTTCGGAATAAGATCAGACTTCTCGTCAAGGCAATGGATGGCAGGGTCACAAACCATCACAGATTCCTGCTGAAGATGCATATCGGGCATATCGAGTCTCTCTCCAGCCAGATCAATGAATTGGATGAAGAGATCTATCGAAAGCTCGAACCATACGAAAAGGAGTTCGGGCTTATCCGGACACATCCTGCACTCAATAAGGTAACTTGCGCATCAGTAATCGCCGAGATCGGAGTTGACATGTCCCAATTTCCAGACGAGCGCCACCTATCCTCATGGGCATCCATATGTTCGGGAAACAATGAAAGTGCCGGAAAGATAAAGAGTAGCAGGACTCGTCGTGGCAATAATTATCTTAAAACCACGCTGGTGGAAGCGGCTTGGGTAGCTTCAAGGACGAAGGACACTTGTATTAGCGCAAAGTACTACAACATCGCTCGACGACGCGGAAGTAAGAGGGCGGCAGTCGCGATTGGCCATCAAATCCTTAAGGACGTGTACTATATCCTGTCCACAGGTGAGCCATACAAGGAGATTGGAGCTGAAGCTGCTCAAAACCGAAAGTCTGATGTGAGGGCGCGTTCCATAATTCGAGAGTTGGAGAGACAGGGCTACAGTGTCCAAAAGATCGAGGCATCTGCCTGATAGTGGTGGGTATTCCCCGCGTTGTCAACATAGACCCGGGTCACCATAAGTTGCTGCAAAAGCCCCCCCTCTTCCGGGGGTAGTGTGCACTATAAAATTTTATTCTTGTGATATTGCGTATTTAGAGGTGTAAACTGGGCCGTTCAGGTGACTTACTCGTGTTTGAAAGCGTCGATCGCCCATGATTCCCGAGGTTGTCTTGGTGACCTGTGTATTTTCG
>JAYEFK010000180.1:0-4143 GCA_034658575.1 Methanobacteriota archaeon | reverse complement strand
GAAAGCGGCAGGTCACAGGCGAGGTCGGGATGGCGCACAATGTCGGAGGATCAGGCGGGACTGCTGTTGTGCATATTCTTACGAGGTGAGTGGGAGCGCAGGGCGGGTTGGTGGGCAGGATTTTTGTGTTCTGCGAAAGCCCCGGGCTTTCAGTAACATTTATATATAATCATACAAAACATTCAATTGGATGGTTTACCTCTGAATAAAACATAGGAGAGGTATGGATGCATAAGCAAAGAGATATCTTGATTGAACGGCTCGAAGAGAAGGTGAAGGCAAGGGATCATACGATTGCAGAGATGGCGAAATCGCCGCCTGTGGCTGGAGATCGAATTGCTGCACTCGAGATGACGGTGAAAGAGTTAAAAGACTGTATGGCTGGAATACTGGATGAATTGCTCTATCAGAAATCCCTGATCGACGAGATGCAGCGGAAAGACGCGCCTGATCCGGAAGAAGAGAAAGAGATCGAACCTACCGAGTACATCATAGCGGAGAACACCCCGGAAACGTATCCGGGACGCGGGAGGAAGGACGATATTATCGTGGTCTGCTGACCTATGACTGATTGCACATGCACATCAAGGAAATAGAGTTCGATAACTTCAAATCGTTTGGAAAAAAGGCGAAGATCCCATTTTTCAACGATTTCACCGCCATATCCGGACCGAACGGTAGCGGGAAGTCCAACATAGTGGACGGCATCATCTTCGCGCTCGGTTTATCCGGTTCGAGGACGATGCGGGCAGAGAAACTGACCGATCTGATATTCAACGGGAATGGAAGCAGGAAGGCGAAGGCGAAGGGGACTGGAAATGGGAATGGAAACGGCAGGGAAATCAAAAGTACCAGCGGTACAGGCGTTACCAAATCCGCCATGGTAACGATCAGGTTCGATAACAGCGACCGGAGTTTCCCTCTCGACGATGATACGGTCGAGATCACCCGAAGGATCAGGCAGACGCAGAGCGGGTATTACAGTTACTACTACTTCAATGACCGCGCATGTACGCTCACCGAGATACATGCGAACCTCGCCAAGGCAGGGATACGACCAGAGGGCTGCAACGTGGTCATGCAGGGCGATGTGACCCGGATCACAGAGATGACTCCCACTGAGAGGAGGAAACTCATCGATGAGATCGCAGGTGTTGCGGAGTTTGATGAGAAGAAGGATCGGGCGTACAGCGAACTGGATACTGTGCGCGAACAGATCGAACGGATCGAGATCATCCTGTCAGAGGTCATGCAGCAGCGGAAAAAACTGAAGAGAGAGCGCGATCAGGCGATGAAGTACCAGTCCCTCAAGGACGAGAGAAAACGGTACGAGGCGTTCACGATCCTTGCAAAATTTAAGAATGCGACAAACGAGCAGGAGTCGGTATCAAAAGAGATACGCAGCAAAGAGGATCTTGAAAACGAGTTATTGTCGGATCTGGACGGGAAAAAGATTGAGCTTTCCGGGATAGAATCCGTTTTAAAAGAGTTAAGTGAGAAGATCGCGCATAAAGGCGAAGATGAGCAGATCCGGATAAAGAAAGAGATCGAACAGATCAGGGGAGACATATCCAGATCGGTGGACTCGATTGAACTGCTCGAACACGAGATCCAGAATATCAAGAAAGAACGGCAGCGGTTGTTTATCGAGATCGATACCGGTAACAATCTGCTCTCGGAAGTCGAAGAGAAGATCAGCGACGAGCATCTGCGGAAAGAGAGTGTTCTGGCAGAGGTTGAGGCGAATGAGTCTGAACTGATGCTGATCCGCAGCAAAATCAGCGAAGTGGATGCGAAGTATGCTGAGACCCGGGATCGGCTGGATGAGGTGCGGAAGAAAGTAGAGGTTGCAAAGTCTGCCAGGAACGAACTCCAGCGGGAGCAGGATCGGCTTCTGGATGCGATACGGCGCAAGAACGGAGAGGAAGGGGAGATACAGGCAGAGATTGTGGACGCAGAGAAGAGCATTACATCGGTCGATGCCGACACTGAGGATCTGAAAAAGGAGATCAGCAAGTGCACAGAAGATATAACAACCCTGATCGGCGACCGGAGCGATCTCGAACGAAACAGATCGAAGGTAAAGCCGGAACTTGACGGGATCGAGAAGCATCTTGGTGAGGTGTATCAGGAGTATGCCAGAGCGGAAGCCCGCGTCAAGGCGGCTGAGGATCTTCGGTACCCCCATGCCGTCAAAACGATATTAAACGCGAAAGATGCGAGAGAACTGCCAGGTATCTACGGCACGATCGCATCGCTCGGCAGGGTCGAGCAGAGATACGCTGTCTCGCTCGAGATCGCTGCCGGCGCCCGGATGCAGAATATCGTGGTAGACAGCGATGCAACAGCATCTCATGCGATTAACTTCCTGAAGCGAAAATCCGCAGGGAGAGCGACGTTTCTTCCGCTAAACAAACTAAGATCCAATTTTTCGTATGGAAACCTCCCTGATAACGAGGGGGTCATAGATTATGCGATAAATCTGGTCGATTTCGATCCGAAACTTGAAAAAGCATTCAGATACGTATTCCGGGACATGGTGGTGGTCGATACACTTGGTACCGCGAGGGGACTGATTGGAAAACACAACATGGTCACGCTTGATGGGGAACTGCTCACAAAAGCAGGCGCCATGACCGGGGGGTCGAGGGCAGATCGTGGATCACATTTTGCAGCAATTGAGCAGGAAAAACTCGTAAAACTTGCAGAAGATATCACAGAATATGATTCACGCAGGAAGAGTCTTGTCGATAGGGTTGATTCGATCGATAAACATGTCTTGTCCATAAACAGCGAGATAAATGAATTTGAGAAGGAGATCTCAAAGAAACAGCTTCAGATCGAGGAGGTCGCGGGAAGAAGCGAGAGACTGACTGCAACCATCCGGAATAAGAAGCAGGCACTCGAAGATATCAAGGTGGAGCGGGAAGGGATGCGCAATCAGATGGACGAGATCGAGGGAAAGATCACAGCAGGGGCAGATCAGATACGTGAACTCGGCAACCACATCACAGAACTGGAGCGTGAACTTGCAGACTCGGAGATACCGGAGTTAAACACCCAATCCGACAGAATAACAGTCGAGATAAATAGACTGCGGGAAAGAATCCGTGACATCGAGACCGGTATAAAATCGCTTATCCTTGATACTGAAAATACAAAAACGAAACTTGAGACTGGTAATAACCGCATAAAAGAACTCGAAGAAAGGAAAAACGATCACCGATCAAAGATTGCGCAGTACAAAGAAGGCATCTATGTTTTCGAGGCGAAACTCGAAGAGAAGACCGAGAGAGCGCAGCAGCTCGATAGTGAACTCTCATTGCTGCAGGAAGAGCGCACAGGGATGCAGCAAGAGCGCGAGACCGCGGCTACGAAGCTTGGTGAAGCGGAGAGGCAGCTTGATCAGGTGCGCTGGGATGCGCAGGCGTTACTCGCAACCAGGGATGCGCTTGGCGAGCAGATCGATACGCTCCGCGCTGAAATCGAGAGGGCGGGCATCACAGAACCGATCGATGAATCCGGGGAGATCCCGACCGAAGAAGAGGTGCGCACCCGCATCAGGGGAATCGATTCAGCGATGGAGAAACTCGAACCGGTTAACATGCGTGCGCTTGAGGAGTATGAAGAAGTGGACGCACGAGCCTCCACACTCAAAGAGAGGACAGAGACGCTTTCTGTGGAAAGAAACGAGATCATCGACCGGATCGACAAGTACGAGACCTTGAAGAGGCAGACATTCTTTGATTCGTATGATAAGATCAATGAAAATTTCAGATCGATCTTTGCGGAACTCTCAGGCGGTTCTGGCGAATTGATCCTTGAAAACAATGAGGATCCGTTTGCAGGCGGCATGACGATCCGGGCGCAGCCGGCAGATAAGACGCTGCAGCGGCTCGAGGCGATGTCTGGCGGAGAGAAGAGCTTGACCGCGCTTGCATTCATCTTCGCGATCCAGCAGCACAGCCCTGCGCCGTTCTATGCATTCGACGAGATCGATATGTTCCTCGACGGCGCAAATGTCGAGCGGATCGCATCGAGAATCGAGAAATCGGCAAAGAGCGCACAGTTCATCATTGTTTCGCTTCGAAAGCCGATGATACAGGCAGCAGACCATACGATCGGCGTTGCGATGCAGGAGAA
>JAYEFK010000179.1:0-4185 GCA_034658575.1 Methanobacteriota archaeon | reverse complement strand
TCCGGCACATAAATTTCTTTGGGCACACCCAATCCTGCCATCCCTGCACCCGAAAACCCCCCCAGTTCCGTCCCCACATCATTCCGCGATCAGTTCCAGTAACTGCCCATGAACCCGCCCGTTCGATGCGATCATGTTCACCCTCGATCCGATCGAGAGTTCGCCGCGAAGCCGGACGCCCGCGGTGTCGGTGACAGACCCACCAGACTCCTCGATGATGAGTTTTCCTGCAGCGATATCGATCACCCTTAAGTACCTGCGAAAGTCGACAAAGGCATCAAGAACGCCTGCCGCAACATAACAGAGTTCCAGCGATGCGCTTCCGAGAACCCGAATTCTCCGCACGGTCCTTCCGAGATCGGAGATCTTTGTCGAGTCTGTCCGGTATGCATAAGCAGTTACGCTGAATTTTTGCAGTTCATCGTTTTCTGATACGCTGATGCGTTTTTTATTGCGGTATGCCCCATTTCCCGCCTCTGCATGATAGACCTCGCCTGAATAGAGATTCCGGACGTACCCGAATGAGATATCAGCGAGATCGTATCCGCCGATTGCGATGGAGACCGAATAAAACGGAATACCAGCCACAGCATTGAATGTCCCGTCGAGCGGATCGAGAACGAGCGTAAAGTCGATATCGCTCTTTGTAACATCAGTTCTCTCGACCTCCGCGCTCCTTCCATGAATCACTTTCTCGCCGCACTCCTCGCTGATAAGCAATATCCTCCGCCCGTCATCCCTCAGAACCTCGAGTGCGGCATTTTCTGCCACCTCATCGATCTTCTTCGTGGGTGTGCCGTCAGCACCGATGTAGAGTTCCCTTCCCGAGTCTGCCGTGCCGATTACGGGCGCGATCGCATCATCGATTGCAGCAGAGATAGCGCTACAGAGTTTCAGCGGATTATCCATGGTAATCGGTGTGATGCATGGATATAAAAGGAGCGCGGTTCTAAATGTAAACCGATGAAACAGGTAACCGGCGGCGTGTGCGCTGTCCGCGGCGTGCGTGCGTATGGAATCAAGGAAGGCAAGAACGGGCTTGCCGTGATCACTGGAAGCGGCGCATCTGCCGGGGTTTTTACAAGAAACAGGATCATTGCGGCTCCGCTTGTCGTCACCAGGGAGCATCTCAAAAGCCAGCAGTTGTCCGCGATCATCGCAAACAGCGGATGCGCAAATGCGTTTACAGGGGAGCAAGGGCTTTCCGACGCCGCCAGCATGGCAGAGATTGCAGCAGGCGGGCTCGGAGTCCCGGTCGGGATGGTCGCGCCCGCATCTACAGGCGTCATCGGTGTGCCGCTTGATATGAGGTGGATTGAGGGGCGCATTGATTCCGTTATTGCGGGACTATCAGATACAGCAGAGGGCAGCACAGCGGCAGCCCGCGCTATAATGACAACAGACACGTATCCGAAGGAGTTTGCGGTCGAACTCGTATCAGGCGTCCGAATCGGCGGTATCGCAAAAGGATCTGGCATGATTTTTCCGGATATGGCGACGATGCTTGCGTTCATCTACACCGATGCCGCTGTACCCTACGAGACGCTTAATTCGTGCCTGAAACGTGCGGTGGATCGCAGTTTCAACATGATCGTCGTGGATGGCGATACCAGCACCAATGATATGGTGTTGCTCACAGCGACCGCGGAGATGGCGATGGGAACGCCAGATGAGCCGGGACCAAGTGAACCGGACTTTCAGGAGGGGCTCGATTACGTCTGCACCGAACTTGCGAAGATGATCGTCCGGGACGGGGAAGGCGCGGAGAGATTCATCGAGACGAGGGTTACCGGCGCAAAGACGGACGAGGATGCGAGAAAGGCAGCGAAAGCAATCGTCAGATCGTCGCTTGTCAAAACCGCGGTCCACGGGGAAGATCCGAACTGGGGGCGGGTGATCGCTGCTGCCGGGTATTCTGGTGCTGATCTTGATCCTGACCGGATCACGCTTGCGATCTCTGGCGTGACGGTCGTTGATCGCGGTGGAATCGTTGATGGTGCCGTCGTGGATATGAGTGGAACGGATATCGAGATCGTTGTGGATCTCTGGCTTGGAGCTTGCGAGGCTGTTGCGTGGGGATGCGATCTGACAGCAGAGTATGTGCGAATCAATGCTGAGTATACGAGTTGAAGGTGTATGGGTGGTTAACGAAAATGGTTAAAAAATCAGAAATGGGCGTTTTTATTCTTTATCTGGTAAGTGGTACTTAATCGGCGGTTAAATTCCCTGTTTGCTTATAGTATGCCCCATGTCCCGGGTAGTTCCTACAGAAGTCCCCCGATAGTGGTTTAGGTACCTGAGTAGTTACAAACAAAGCAAATATTCATCTTATGTCAAACATGGATGCCCCGAACTTCATCCGGGTGTGGCACGGCTGAAGCTTAAATCAAAAGTGGGGCTAATACAGAAGAAAAAAATCGGATGAATTTTCCCAATACCCTAATCTTCCATATCGCCCTCAGAGAGTCTTCCAACCCTCGCCACAGCAACCGCACGGTCGCCCGGATCGAGTCGCATGATCCGCACACCCTGGGTGTTCCTGCCCTGCATCCTGATATCGCGCACAGGGATCCGGATGATGTTCCCGTTCTGGCTGGTGATGAGGAGTTCGTCATCCTCGTAGACGGTTTTGGTCGCTATCCCAAGCCCGTTTCGCAGATTCGGGATGATCGTGATGATTCCTTTCCCTCCGCGCTTTGTGATGCGGTATTCATCGAATTCAGTCCGTTTTCCGTATCCGTTCTCGGTCAGGGTCAGGAGCGCAGCACCCTCCTCCAAGATCCCCATATCAACAACGTAATCGTCAGCCGCAAGACTGATGCCCCTGACGCCGCGTGCGCTCCTGCCCATGCTGCGCACGTCAGGCGCATGGAACCGGATCGCTTTGCCGTGAGCGGTACCGATGAGGATGTCATCGGAATCGGCAACCATCCTGACAGACACCAGTTCATCCCCGGGATCCAGCTTAAGCGCGATGATCCCGCCTTTGCGTGGGCGTGCGAACTCGGGAAGCGCGGTTCTCTTGGCAACCCCACGCTTTGTCGCCATGACAAGATAATGATCCGAATCAAACGTGCTGACCTTGACAAACGCGGTAACGCTCTCATCGCCGGATAACTCCAGCAGATTCACGATCGCCTTTCCTTTCGACTGCCTGCTCGCCTCTGGAATCTTGTATACCTTGAGCCAGTGAACCTTGCCCTTGTCTGTGAAAAAGAGGATGTAATCGTGGGTGTTTGCGATGAAGATATCCTCGACAACGTCTTCTTCCTTCATACCCATGCCGATAACCCCCCTGCCACCGCGCCCCTGCCGCCTGTACGTATCGACCGGCACACGTTTGATGTAGCCGGTGTTCGAGATCGTGATGATCACATCTTCCGACGGGATTAAGTCCTCATCCTCAAACTCCTCGTGCGCCTCAAGTATCTCAGTCCTCCTCGGGTCTGCGTACTTCTCTTTTATTGTGAGGAGTTCCTCTTTTATCAGATCGAGGACTTTTTGGGGGTTTGCGAGCACTTCCCGGAGGAACGCAATCGTCTCTTCGAGCGATGCATACTCTTCCTCCAGTTTCTCGCGTTCAATACCTGTGAGGCGGCGAAGCTGCATCTCAAGGATCGCTTTCGCTTGCACATCAGATAGTCCGAAATTCGTAATCAAACCGTCTCTTGCTGCCTCTGATGTCTTTGATGACCGTATCAGCTTGATCACGGCATCTATGCTGTCGAGAGCGATCTTCAGCCCGTCAAGGATATGCAGTCGATCTTCAGCCTTTTTAAGATCGTATCTGCTTCTCCGGATGATTATATCCTTTCTGTGATCGATATAGTACTGTATCAAGTCCTTCAATGGGAGAACCTTCGGCTCGCCGTTCACCAGCACGAGGTTGATGATCCCGAAGGTGGTCTTTAATTGCGTGTGCTTGTATAATTGGTTTAGGATGACCTGCGTGTTCGCGCCCTTCTTAGTCTCGATTACGACCCTGATCCCGTCCTTGTCCGATTCGTCCCTGAGATCACTGATGCCCTCGACCTGCTTTGCCTTCACGAGATCTGCGATGTTCTCAACAAGTTTCGCCTTGTTCACGCGGTACGGGAGTTCGGTGACGATGATCCGCTCCCTGTCCTTCGTAGTCTCGATCTCTGTCCTGACGATCATCTCGACGATGCCGCGTCCTGTCGTGTA
>JAYEFK010000178.1:0-16096 GCA_034658575.1 Methanobacteriota archaeon | reverse complement strand
CGGCTCATGGTGTTTTGTCCAGTGCATCCAAACTCTCTTAACAGTGGATTCACTTAATTTCATATCCTGCGCAATGCTTTTGGTGCTGTCATTTCTGGTCTTTGCTCAAAATTATGTACCGTATTTTTTTGTCTGTTAATTTTATGACTTTGTTTCGTCGTCCCATGCGGAGAAGATGGGTATATAAAGTCAAAGGTTTCGGGACTATACAGGACGTTCGCTCAACCGACATCTTTACATACAAATATCACAAACTATACTATAATTAGAACGTACATCCCAAAAAAATGCCCATTATGCAGGAATTCCGAACGGTGCAGCTATGTCCCAGACAACGATCGATCAATTAAACGCGCTCCTCGCAGATATGACCGCTCGCGTCGATTGCATACGCGGGATTGTCATATCATCCGCAGACGGTCTTAAGATAGCGGATCGGTTTCGTGATCACTCTTATGACACACCGATCGCCCATGCGATCAGCGCATCGATAGTCGGTCTGGCAAACAAATCCGTCCGCAATCTCGGCTTGCCCCCATCCGATCGTATTGTGATTTATACCGGTGATGGGATCGTCGCGGTCTTCAATCTGGGAAATGCTTCGCTGTTAGCGCTGCTCGACCCTGACGCCAATGTCGGACTGGTGATGATTGAACTACAACACGCCGCTGAAAAGGTCAAAAAGGTTATGAGGTTATAGGATGAAAACAGAAGGTATGGAACCGGACGAGGATATGAACATCCCGATATACCCGAGGGCGGGTGATCTGGTGTTGCTGATGAACTCGCTTGTCGATGTGATCGGCAAAGGGAGCGCGGGTATTTTATATAATTTCGGTAAGCAGCTCGCAGAGAGGTACCATGCGCGCATGAGTATACCAAAAGACCTTGATCCTGATGCAATCTTTAAGAATATCCTGAGCAGCATGATGTTTTCCGACTGGTTCACAAAGATGGAGATCGACAGAAGCAATGGATTTGTTGTTACGCTGCACAATGTCTTCGAACTGGATGCGGACGAGGAGAACTGCAATTTTATCCGTGGTTTTCTTGCCGGGCTCTCATCGAGCATCTACCACACACCGTATACCTGCAAGGAGAGCCGCAATCATGAGAAGGTCAGCGTCTTCACGCTCACCGCGCGGAATTCTTCTATGAAATATTAATCGTTGCCGCCAATGCCGGTAACCATCATGAATGAAGGGCTTAGCTTAAATTTGCGGTAACTACTCAGGTATGTTGATTGGTCGCTCGATTGCGATTCTGTACTTTCTGGCAAGAAAAATAACCGCGGAGGGCGCAGAGAAACGCAGAGCGGTTAGCCCGTTATTCCTCCTCCGCGCCCCTCTGCGCACTCTGCGGTTAAATTCCCTGTTTGGCTACAGTACGCCCCATGTCCCGGTAGTTCCTACACAGTGAAGTCCCCCGATAGTGGTTTAGGTACCTGAGTAGTTACAATTTGCGTAACTCAACCGGAAGCGCAGCGGCAGAGACCTGCCCTGTTTCGGAAAACCGGATCGAAACCGCAACACATTTTTACCACCCTGACAAACAACCATCATGGAAAAACCGGTCATCGCAATCGTACGCCCTGACACGCATCTCGATTCCTCGATCGCGCTTCTGCGTTCACACGGCTTTGACGTGATCGCGGCACCGATGATCGAACTTTGGGATAATCTCGACAGCAATTTCGACGGGTTTGTAGAGCGCGTGCTTGCCTGCGAATCGGATATCGTGATATTCACCAGCGCAAACGGAATCGCATTCATGCTTGCGAAGATCGATGACCCTGAGCGTTTCGTTCATGCGCTTAACCGGACATCTGTTGTTGCCATCGGATCAAAGACGAAGAGAGCACTTGAGACGCGGGGCATAAACGTCTCCCTGATGCCGGATTCGTACAGTTCGAAGGGGATCGCTGAGCTGTTGCGCGGCACTGACGGCAAGACTTTGGAAGTGGTGCGGAGTACATACGGCGATCCCGCGCTGATCACAGAACTGGGGGGTTCCGGTGCTGCGGTTGATGTACACGAGACCGCGGTGTACAAACTGGTGCTTCCGGATGACGGCAGGCAGCAGCGGATGATCGAGGATGCGCTTGCAGGCAGGATCGATGTCTTCGCATTCACCAGTGCGATGACCGTCCACAACTTCATGACGGTCGCGCGGTCGATGGGCGCAGAGGAGGGAATCGTGGACATGCTATGCGAGAGGGTCGTTGCAGCGATCGGAGATCCCACCGCAGATGTCCTTTCCGGCTATGGCGTCAGTGTGGACGTGATGCCAGAGAAGTTCACGTTTAGGGATATGATCGATGCATTGCAGGAGCATGTAGGGTGAGGGATTTTAAGAATAGTGATTTCAAAAATTTAAGGGGTTGTAACGTTACTCCGGTGCGGGCGTTGTTTTGAGATCGTCATCGATTCAAGTCTCGTATCTGCCGCGTCGGGTTTGGATTTCCGGAAGATCGAAATTTGTTTAACGAGGTGAGTGGGTTTTCCATATATTTTCAAAGTTATTCCTCAACAAAGCGATGAAATCTTTTTCTTTTATATATATTGTGCTGATATATGATGGACCTGATCTGTCTGAAAGCAGAATTTCCTTTCCATCCAGCGCCCAATCATGATCAAATAAAATCTGTCTGCATGTCCCATAGTCTTCGCGGGGTATATATTTTACCTCGATTTTATCTCCATATTCCATCTTTAATCTTTTTACATCTTCCGCCTCACCATTTCTATCGATGATCGCCCTGATCTTCGATCCCAATTCCAGGTCTGCCAAAGTTTCCCATCCAAATCCTGTGCATCTCCCCGACATCCCGGTTCCTGATGGAAAACTCTTCCTCGGAATAGACATCCTTCAGATATTCGTTATGGACCTTACCAGCTATGCTGTTGACACTCCTGAACTTATATCTCGCGTCACCAACAAGCGTCTCAGTCTTTCCTATGACGAAGTATCCGTCTCTGTTCAATGCATCGTAGAATTTGTTGTACAGCCGCTTCTGAAGATCCTTTGAAAAATATATCACCACATTTCTACAGGATATAATGTCGATGTGTGCAAAGTTCTCCCCCGAGATCAGGTCAAGGTCTTGAATCGTATGAGACGTTTGATCTCACTGGTTATATGATATCTTCCATCATACGTGAAATATTTATCGATGATCTTCTTTTCCACACCTTTGAGGGCTGCGGCTTCGTACACGCCCTTCTTTTCCTTTTACATAACCGCATCATCGATGTCTGTGGCTTTCTGACAAGAAAAATAACCGCGGAGGGGTGCGGAGGAACGCACGAGCTGTACCCCCCACCCCCTCCGCGCAAACCAACGTCAATAGCTGCCATACATCAGATGCTGGTGCAATCATGTTTATGTGCCGCCAAACCAAGTAAGCGATATGAAGCGATGCATCGCAATCGCAAAAAAAGACCTTACAGCCGAGTTTAGAACCAAGCAGATGCTAAACTCGATGCTCATGTTTGCATTCCTCATCATATTAATCTTCAGTTTTTCATTTGCGGATTTGCGCGGCAGCTACGACCGGATCACCGAACTGGCTCCGGGTATGCTCTGGATCACGTTTATGTTTGCAGGCATGTTGGGACTGTCCAGATCGTTCGCTCTTGAGCAGGAGGAGAACTGCATCGAGGGTCTGAAACTCTGCCCGGTCGATCGCAGCGCCATCTATGTCGGTAAGATGCTCTCCAACCTCGTGCTGATGCTGACCATGGAGGCAGTCACCATACCGATATTTATAGTTCTATTCACTTATAAAATACAAAATATGTTCTGGCTGGCACTTGTCATGCTGCTCGGCACGATCGGGTTTCTCGCGGTCGGCACGCTCTTATCGGCACTGACCTTAAACGCGCAGACAAGGGAGATCCTGCTCCCTGTGATACTCTTTCCGGTTCTATTTCCTCTGATCATGGTGCTGGTGCCTGCGACTGCCAATGTGCTCACATACACAAGCGCGATCTCCGAAATCAGGCTGCTCTGTGTGTACGATATCGTCTTCTTCCTGATATCGCTGATTGCTTTTGAGTATGCGATCGAGTGATGGGAAGGTTCATGCGTTGTTTTTTATTATTTTCATGGAACGCCGGATCGTCTCATGTAAGCACGACTTCCAAATTGGGGCACTATCGATCTAAAAAGACATTTACACCGTTAATCTGTGGATAAAACTTTACTTGACTTTCAAAGATCCGCCCAAAAACGATTCCTATCAAGCCTCTTCAGGTAGTCCCCACCAAAACATTAGTCCGACAGATGCCGATTCTGACTAATCTGCCATAAATCGTCCCAGATATAGTGTGCCTGTTTACAGTCTCTAAAGCCCAGTTCCTCGGATATGGCGAGGAGGGCAGCGGTTTTTCCATATTGGAACGATTTCAGCCGGATGTGTGGGAGCTCTTTTGATTGTCTCACGCACTGCCGGATCTTTTCTGCGGTTCCGAGATACTCCTGCCATGTTCGCACCATCTTTCCATTGACCCGGCTTCTTTCAGTCACATACCAGTAGGTTCCGCCTTTCTTTTTCTTCTTTTCGAGGAAAATCATGTATTGTCTAATGAGGGATTGCCATGGCGTCACGTTAGGCTTGTGAAATCATAGCTGATCTACTCATTTTTCATACAAAATCCCCATCCGTCGCCCTCATGTCTCACAGAGGGAAAGGTTAATTTGTGTAGTGTATATACACTACATTATGACCGAACACAAAACGTTCATCCGTAAGATCAAACAGGGAGACAAAATCAGATATGCTGAGGTATGGAACGAACGAAAAGGAAAAAAACTGGCACTGTTCAAAAATCCAGTGATAAAAATCTGTCACTAACTCAACTGGTATATCGAGCAGTCGCAGGGCGGCATCCAATAAAACAAGGATTGAAACGCCATGTCTTCGACAAGATACCCCACGATAGTGTGCAGTGTCGCCGGTCAGCATCCACCAAAACTGAAACTCACCCCTTCATAATCAGATACCTGCGGTCGGTCAGCCGTTTTGCACATGCCAACATTTACATCGATACCAGGTATATATACACCGATGTCGGATATACCGGATGATCCTATCGAGATCCTGGTGCGCCTCGCAAAGGATCACGAGATCGACCCATGGAATATCAATATCATCGAGGTTGCAGACAAATTCTTAGAGCAACTCGAGAGCCACCGCTCTGATATACGCTACTTCGGGCGGACGCTACATTACGCTGCGATCCTTCTCCGGATGAAGGCTGACGCCATAATCGATGAAAAGGAGGGCGAAGAGGAGGAGAAAGAGGAGCTTGACCATTTCGATATCGAGGAATATCCGATACCCGAGCCACAGATACGTAGGCAGTCGAAACGACCTGTAACGCTTGATGAATTGATCTCCGAGCTAAAAAAGGCTGAAAAGGTAGAGATCCGGAGGGTAGCGCGGAGTAAAGAGAAAGGAGAGAAGCCAATCATGGCGGTCGCCGACATCTTAAGCGTCGCGCATGAAGAGAAGATCGAAGAGAACATCTCAAAGTTGGAGGTGATCTTGCATGAAAAATTTAAACAGAAGGATATTATAACACTCGGTGAGTTGCTGGATCACGATACTGATAATATCATCACATACATATCGTTACTGTTCATGGCAACAAGGAAAGCGATATGGCTGGAGCAACCGGAATTGTTTGGCGAGCTCTACATTATGAGGGGTGAACCTGATGTATGATGTGATCGTGGTCGGCGGCGGAATCAGCGGGCTGTTGTCGGCACTTGCGCTTGGCAAACATGGGAAGAAGGTGCTCGTTCTCGAAAAAAGCGATCATCTCGGAGGAAATTGCAACAGTTACCGTGTCGATGATTTCTGGGTCGATACAGGTCCTCATGCGATAACGCATCTGCAAAAAGGTCCGCTTCGGGTGTTGATAGATAAATATTTTGATTATACTCCGGTCTTTGTGGATTACGGATCATACTATGTCAGAACCGCAGACGGGATCAGACCGGTACCGTCGAACCTGCGTGAATTCGCTACATTCGATGTGCTCCCGAGAATGGATCGGCTAATGCTCTCGCAGGCGATTACCAAGGCACTGACGTTAGCCACCTTCGGAACCAATATGTCAAAGGAGTCCGTATATTCGTGCCTGCCGCACCACCTATCAGATGATACGTACAGTTTCGTAAATACGATCTCGTATTTCCTTTCAGGAAAGTCGATGCGGGAGACATCGGTCTATCGCATCCTCTATGGCAGCAGTTTCGTGAGGAACAGCGCAATCTACGATGGCGGGTACCAGACCATAACAGATCAACTGGTAGGGCAGATAACAAGCATAACAGGTCTTGGAAGACTGGTAACCAACAAAACATCTTATGCACAGGCGTATCCGAGCGGAGGGCTCAAGACGCTGCTCGGTTCCGTGCTGCACTCGCTTCCTGATAACGTCGAGGTCAGGACGGATACGCGGGTTGGAAGCATCCTCACAGACGACGGAAAGGCATCCGGCATATCCACGGATGACGAGTCCTACGATGCAGAAACGGTCGTCCACTCAGGGTTTGCAAAGGATTTCCCAGGGATGATCGCGGATCTCCCTGCCGACTACCGCGCCCGTCTCGGAAGGATCGATCAGGCAAAGAGTCTCTGCATCTGGCTCGGGCTCTCGCAGAAGATGAAGGAATTTGATTACACCGGCTCTGAGGTCTGGTTTAAGGAGAAAGCGTACTGGGCGATGCCGATCAGCAATTATTCGCAGGGAATCGCTCCAAAGGGCAAGCAACTCGTTGGTTTCATGTTCGCTGTAGAGGACAGCGTGAAATCCGAGAGAGACCGGGCATGGGAGACGATATACCACATCTTCCCGGAGATTGAAAAGCATATAGAGATGGTCCATTATCAGGTAACAACCCCTGAGAAGGCGGCTGTGAGCATCGACGGCTACATCCCTGACGTGCGGACGCCTGTTCCGAACCTGTATCTCGTCGGGACGGATGCTGCTGCCGAGAGCATGGGCATCACGAGAGCAGCCTACTCGGTGATCGATCTCCTGAAGTGCATGAGAGCGGACGGACATCTCGAACCTGTGTGAATCATGACGCCAGCAACCAAACCAATCGTCTTTGCGATATCAAGGATCGAGAATATAGGATCACTCCAGAAACAAGTTATTCAAATCCTCTTCCGACTTAATTTCAAAGATATTTCCTTTTCCGGTATCTTTTTCACTTTCTCCTATTTGTTCCATCAGACCCCTGTCGCTTAAAATCTCTATGGTCTCTGTCAAGGATTCCATCCCCCCAATCAGACTTTCAAAGTCCTCTTTACGCAGCACTACATCGTGCTCGACCTCTTTGATCCTCATAACGCTTATCATTGCATCGCCTCTACCATAGAGAAGTTTGGAGTGATATTATAGTTAACTACACGGCTCGGGACCTGCTCATCTGTCCAGCAAGATCAGCGCCACATCCTGATCCTCCGCACTGCGCGTTCCATGAATCGGATGATCGCCGCAGACGAACACGCACGTATTCCGGTCGAGATGCCTGCAAATCTCGTCTATGTGACTATCGATGCGTTCTGCGGCAAAGCAAAGTTCATCGAAACTCCGCGCTTCGTGCGCATACCTGTCGATCGCCCTGAAATGCACCGCCGTGAGAATTGGTTCGTGTTTCAGGAGATCGATCGTACGCTCCTTGATCTTTGTATCGTAGTCTATCATGTCACTGCTATCGTCCACGCCTGCAACAAGATCGATCTTCGTCTTCATCGCTTTCGCGCCCTCGCTCTCGATCGCGACCGCTGACTTGATGCCGCGCTCCTCTGCAAGCTCGAGTACCGATTTGATCGGCGAGGTGCAGACGTCGGAAGTTGCGAATGTGCGGTGGGTATCCGGACGGCATCCTGTAAGGATCGATGCGATCGCTGGCGTCGTGTGATCTGCCACAGCCCTGCACCTGATGACGGTGCCCTGTATGTGTGGCATGTAGGGTTGCAACCGCTGGTACGTGAAATAGCCGAGACTGTCAACGATTACCAATACCACCCGGTCGCATCGTTGCAGGCGATCGGTCAGCTCCGGTATCGCCACCCCATCCGCACCGGGAAGCGGGATGCTTAGTAATTCGGCAATTGTTGGTGCGATATCAACGAGGCTCCTGGTGGGGGGTGCAGTCATCATTCGGTGTGGTCACTCTCCGGACCGGATGAACAACTCAATCCATGATACGTTGATCATGTCCCCCCGTTTTCCTTTCATCTCTTCCGTTCCGATCTTGATATCTGTCACCTTCATGTCTGTCAGGTACCGATTCCGGGTCGCCTCGACAGCATCTACTGCACGCGAGATTAAATGCCCACGCGCCTTTACCACCACGTCGCTTGTGCCTTTGCTGAACTGTGCCATGATCGCCATGACATAATCCATCACGCCTTTCTTGCCCACGAATACGACGTTATCATCTGATCCGCCGATAGGGGGCGTTGTGTCTGCATCGCTTGTTTCTGGTGTCATCTGACCAACCTCTCCGTATTTGCGTTACTTGACTTCCATCAGACAAGTTAGCATCGAGTGGATATAACGATGATGTTTTTTGGGGCTGTCACAACTTATGGCGCCCGGATCAGGAAACTGCCACCATACCCGAAACCAGCCCCATCCCACGCACAGGCGATCCCGTCTTCAAACCCCTTCACTCCGGATGATCCGGAGCCGCATGGTGGTGCTGATACTTACCGCGGACAGCATCGACCTCTGTGTGCGTGTGCTTGTGGATGTGCAGGTGTATGTGCCCGGCTCCGTTCTCGATCGTCCGTGTCAGGTTCTTAACCGCGCCATCGATCGAGAGCGGGAGCACATCGCACGGATACCCGAAAGCCTGCAGGACCTCAAAGAACTGCATGATCGTCGGAACATCGAGCCCTGCCGCAACAAGCATCTCAGAGTCTGCGAAGACATCGCGGGTGGTTCCGTCCGCAATAACGGTTTTGTTGAGGACGATGACCCGGTCTGCGAGTTCAGGGATCGCATTTACGTCGTGTGTGATGATGATGAGAGTTTTTCCCTCGTCTTTCAGCGTCTTGAGTATCCCTATCAGTTCAGCCCTGCTCTTCGGGTCCATATTGGCTGTGGGCTCGTCCATCGCTATGATCTCAGGATCCATCGAAAGAACCGTTGCTATCGCAGCCCGTTTCTTCTCGCCACCACTCAGGTGGTGTGAGACCCGGGTCCCGTAGCCTGCAAGCCCGACCCGCAGAAGTGAGTCCTTGACCCGCCGCTTCACCTCATCTTTCTCGATGCCGAGGTTGATCGGACCGAATGCAACATCATCGAAAAGGAGCGGCATAAAGAGCATGTCATCAGGGTCCTGGAAGACGATCCCGATCTTTTTCGGCATCTCGTGCACTTTTCCGGGATCGATCGGTTCGCCGAGGATCTCGACTGCGCCGCGTGATCTGGTGCTGTGCAGGATGCCATTCAGGTGGAGGAGGAGCGTTGATTTGCCAGCGCCGTTCGGTCCGACGAGTGCCACGGACTCTCCCTTCTTAATCTCGAATGAGACGTGCTCGAGCGCGGCTGTACCGTCAGGATATGTGTAATTCAGGTCATGGACGCGTATCACCGTCCCTGCCGCTGTTGAAGTTGCAGTTGCAGTCAAAGGAACCCTCTGGTTGTGCTGAACGTGTCAGATGTTGCTGCTACTTGCAGGAGAAGCGCGAACCCGACGACGACCGCCATGTTGACCCAGTCCTGCCGGCGGGCGTGAAACTCGTGCAGCGTTGCGACCGTTCCTGAGTAGCCCTTCGACCGCATCGCATAGAATACGCGGTCTGCCCGTTCGTAGCTCTTCACAAAGAGCATTGCGATCGCCTTGCTTATCGTTATGAGCGTGTACAAATTACCCCGCCTCTTAAATCCCCTTGATGCAAGCGAGCGATCCATCCGCGTGAACTCATCGTCCAGCACAAAGATGTACCTGTACGTAAATGCGAACATCTGTACCAGCTTGTTTGGTAGATGCAGACCCTCAAGCGCCTTGATCGTAATATCCATCCGGGAGGTGCCGATCATCGGAAAGATCAGCATCACTGCGGTGAGGGCTTTTAGTACGATCATCGCTGCGAACTTGACGTATTCGACCCCCCTGTAACTCAGTGTGATTCCGCCGAAGCTTGCTATCTCGACGCCATCGCCTATAACTGTGAACGGGATGATGACGAAGAACGGCAGCACAAGGACGAACACCACTCTCATGCGCGAGAGAATGAAGGGAAACGGTATTTTTGTTATGCAGGTCAGAACAATTGCGAATATCATGCCGATCACGACCAGTTGCAGGTTATAGAGAAGCATGACTGAGAATATCAGCGTGAAGATGGATACGAGTCTGAGACGGGGATCCCATCTATGAATCGGTGATGGGATTCCCGCGTACCGGTCGATCTCTGAAATCATGCCGTATCACTTCTTCCCGAACAGTTCGGGTGCGACCGTTGCAATAAACCCTGCGAGCACTCCGGTGAAGATCGCCTCGATTGCGATAATCGGGATGTGCGCGGTCGCGACAAGCACCGTAGTCTCGTAAAACTCCTCACCGGTCGTGATCAGTTCTGTTGCAAGAAGCAGAATTGCAAGCACCACGCCGACACCTCCCGCGATCATGCCGAACAGCGTTACCTTATTCTTTGTTTCGGGTCTGATGTCGAGTTTTGTTCCGGTTTTGAATATCATGTATGCGATCAGCGCGGGCACGCCCATGTTGACGGCATTGATCCCGATCGTTGTGACCCCGCCGTGCCCGAAGAGGAAACACTGCAGGACGAGCGCGACAAAGATACACGGGAACGCAAGTATTCCAAGCATCACGCCTGCAAAGCCGTTTAATATGAAGTGAACACTCGTGGGTCCCACCTGTAGATGGATGAGCGACGCGACAAAGACCGCGGCTGTGATGACAGAGAGTTTCGGCACATCCTCTGTCTTCATCTTCGAGAGCGCATAAGCAAGGATTACAGCGGTGATCACCCATCCGCTTTCCCAGAGCCAGGGGTCAAGAACGCCATCTGAGATGTGTACCATTTATGTCATCCCCTACTTGTTTTCATACTGCTTCTTCATCTTCCGGGCTGTAATAATCATCGCTATGCCTGCAAGTCCAGCCAGATATCCGAACCCGGTGATTATTCCAGTGATCGGCAGCCCTGCTTCCTTCTCTGCTTCTGCCTGCTCTGCTTCTGTGATTCCTGCCCCTTCGGATAGGTTCACCGTCTCTTCACCCCTATGCCCGGTCGCTTCCACGACTACCCGGTACTCGGATACGCCAAGCTCTGGCGCGAAGTAGTACATCCCGGAATCATTGGTCTTGTCTGTGAGGTACAGTTCTTCCTGCCCATCCTTGATCGCGTATATCTCCACATCCGCATCCACCATGGGATCTGCGCTTCCGCCGCCGTAATACGCTTTTACCTGTATCTCGCTCACCTGCCCCTGCACGATCACCCTGTGCGCGGATGCAAGCGGCACCAGTGCCGTGCAGAGGATCAATAGCAGTGCCAGAACGAGCAGGATTCTGATTGTTTTCATTCCTTGATACCTTCTTTAGAAAGTTAATAAAGGATCGGCAGGGGCTGTAAAACCCCTATCGATCCGGAGTTGGAGATTCTCACTTCCGCCTAATTGCAAGGAAGAGCGCACCAAGAATTCCAGCTGCGGCAAGGATAACTCCAAACCCTGGTGTGCTGGATGTCCCTGCTGCTGACTGTTTCGCCTCTTCTGCTGCCGCCTTTGCTTCATCTACTGCTTTCTGAAGTTCCGCAGACGATGCTGCAGATGAGACTGAGGATGCTTCCACCGGCGGGAATGCATCGAGTATCGGAACGATGAAGACGCCCCTCACATTGCGTCCGGTCTCTGGTTCCATTGTGCCGCCAACGAACCATATCCCGGGCTCATCGAGTGTATACACGAACTCGCCATTCTCATTGGACATGGTGAGCCGTGTGAAGACCATCGGCGGGTCGTACGAGAACATGCCCTCAGCGGTTTCCACGATCTCCTTGCCAAGATCCAGTGTGTGGTATATCTCAACCTCTACCGGTGCGCCTGCAAGCGCCTTGCCATCATACAGCGCCTTTCCAGCGAAGACGAAACCCTCCTCCATGCCATAAGGTCGCATGTACGGGATGATCTCAGTCTGCTGTCCGACCTCTGCATCCCAACCAAACCACGTCTCTTCGCCGCAGTGGATCACTGCTTTGGTGTAGTCGATCAGGTTCTCGTCCTCATCCTCGTATTTCACGAAGATTACGGAATCACCTTGCTGATCAACGACGAACGATGTTTTATATGCCTTGAAGGTTCCGAGTTCCCCTTCTTCATTCATTCCGTCAACGGTGATCTCTGTCGCAGTGAGTTGCAGAACCGTGCCGTCCGGCTTCATGACAGAGACCTCTGGCACAGATGCCATGTCAAAGAGTATATGCTCGTAGGGGTGACCCCACATCACATATACGGTCTTTGTCTCGCCAAGTGTTGCGATGTAGTCATCAGGTGCCACATCCCATACGGTAGCCTCGCTATCACTCGGAAAGACCATCGTAAAATGCGCGCCTGCCATGCCGTTACACGCAATCAGCAGCAACGCTGCAAATGCGATTGTCATTACGCTTTTATTCATGTTTGTTACCTCCTGTGTTATTCAATATATGCGAGATATACTATAGGTGTTATCTCTGTAGAATTCTGTTGCAATCATGCACATATATAGTTTGTGGGCGCGCAGCCTCCCACTTACCGAAACTCCCCAAGGCAGCGGCAGTGGAATAGTACGAATCGAGAGAAGATAGCAATTAATTCCACTTATATGGAAATTGTCAGAAATTATACGTGGTGATTGGACTTATTTCTTAAATTAACCCATGCATATCAAAGGTTTTAAGTATTAAACCTGCCATAAGTCTATATGGTGATTGATATGACCTGCATGACCACAATTAACAAAAACAGAGAAACCGCCCACATTCACACTCACACCCACGACTCCAATATTTATGCAAGGATCATACCCGGTCTTGATGACGGTACGGGGCATGGCACAGACTACTTCGCAGAATCGATAACCGAAGAGATCGTAGCGATACACCACTCAATCAAGGATTTTGTGGACAGGGAGATCTATCAAGACCCTTCCGGTCATCTCAAAGCCGTTTTTCAGCGGCTTGACTACCTGATCGCACTTGACATAGACAGCAGATCCGCAGAAGATCTCCTGTCCAATTCCCGATTTAACTCTGCATTCGATGCTATCGGCACGTTTCGAAGCCAGTATACGGCAGAACTTGAGGCAGAACAGGCAAACTCCATACTAAAGAGCGGGGATCCATGGAATGCGCTTACAAATTTCACATACCTCCCAAATTACATCCAGCTGGCGCAAACCGAGTGCCGGGGGGCAGGGCTTAAACCAGGTGACACTGTTCTCTTTCTCGGAAGCGGTCCGCTGCCCCTGACGCTCATCGTACTCTGCCACCAGCACGGGCTCAACGGAATCGGGATCGAACGGGATCCAAAGAGGGTCGAACTCTCAAGAAAGGTGCTCGAGAAGCTCGGGCTCGCAAGGGAGATCAGGATAATCCGTGGAAACCATCAGACTCTGCCGCTGGAAGAGATGCCGGATCTGATCATGGTAGCTGCCCAGGCTGAACCCAAGAAGGAGATATTCGATCATCTGGCAAGCGTGCTTCCGGCTGGAACAAAGATATCGTACCGCACTTATGAAAAGGGGCTCAGACGGATGCTGGACACGTTCTATCGCTATGAGTTGCCAGAACAGCTCAGGGAATACTCGAGGATCCCCCCAGAGCCGCCTGCCAACAATACCAGCGTGTTTCTGACCGTTTCCGATTGAATCATCGGTATCCGGTCACCATTTCTCCCCGAGTGCCATGAAGAGCGACGGATTGTTCGCAATGTTATACGAGATCGATCTGTTTTTATTTTCAAATTCCCGGAGTCTTTCAAGGCGATTCACTGATATATTCGTTAGTCCGACTCCACTGAATAGGTTAGCAACATCATCCGGATCACTTCCGCTGAAAAATGGCAATTGGTCCTTTATTTTGGAGTAGCAACTCGTGAACGCCAGCGGGTTTCGTCTTTCAGTAACAGAAGCAACCAATCTACCAAGAAATCTCCGCAAGCGCATCTCTGTCGCAGAATCGTGCCACGTCCCGTCGATCAGTACGAGCTTGCCGCCCGACTTCACAACACGACTCCACTCGTCGACAGCAGCCATTGGGTCTGGCATCGTCCAGAGGAGATTCCTGTTTACCACGATATCAAACGTTTCGTCTTCGAAAGGCAACTTTTCCGCATCGCCATGCATGAAATCCACAGATAGGCACATCTTGTCAGCGTTCTGACGCGATTTTTCCAACATGCATTTGGATATGTCAATACCGGTAACGCTGTGCCCCATCTCCGCAAGAAGCAGAGCCAGAAAGCCAGTGCCTGTCCCGACATCCAGAATTCGGAGGTTTTTATTTGTTCTAATTGTATTTTTAAGCAAAGCCTTCCAGAGACGCTGCGCCTCACTCTGTGACTTATAGATATCAATGCTGTAAGTCTGGCTTCGCCCATCCCAGTACGATCTGACAACGTTTTTCACATTCATTTGTAAACTCCTCCCTAATTATGATATTATTTACTTATTTGTTGTGAGTTGTTATGAATAACTATTAAGGCGTACTTAAAACTTTTGATCAAGTGGGACATCGCCGCAGATCGAATCCTTTTTACACTTTGTCGGCACAATCACCTCCATAATGTCTCGCGTGAACATGCTCCATAAGCCCGGATTGTCGATCGATTGCGATTACGATGATGTGCTGAAACTGGATGCCACAGGACCGCTCGCTCCTGTGTGCATGCCATTTATCAGGAAGATAAACGACCGATTGATGCGGGAGAAGCCGGCACGGGTCGATCAGGATCAGGTCATCGCATCTACATGGCTGCCGCCGATCCCGGGAGGCGCGTTCAAGCGGCTGATCCGTGCCGAGGCAAGCATTGCTTTCGGAAAATACGTTCCTGAAACCGTTACTTTCGAGATTACACGCAAGTGCGGATGCGACTGTGCGCACTGCGCGATGAGCGACGGGGAATACGAACTAACCACTGACGAGATCAAGGATGTGATCGATCAGGCACTTGCGATGGGGACGTTTATCATCACGTTCACAGAAGGCGATCCGCTGCTCCGAAGCGATCTCTTCGAGTTGATCGAGTACATCGACCACGACCGCGCGATCGTAAACATATTCACGCCGGGTCTTGAGATGACGCCTGAGATCGCTTCCCGGCTTAAGGAAAGTGGCATCCACAACCTCCTGATCAGCATATATAACACCGATCCTGCAAAGCATGACGCTGTAAGGCGGGTCGATGGCGCGTTTCTCGCGGCTGTCGGTGCGATCAGATGCGGACTTGATGCAGGATTGCTCGTCACGATGGCAACGCATGTATCGCACGATAGGATGCCACAACTCCCGCGCCTCTACGAGTTTGCGGCAGATCTTGGCGTGCATGAGTTCTCGATCTGGGAGTCGATGAACGGCGGTCTCACCGAAGGGGATCGCAGGGAGATACTTGAGATGTACCACCGCGTCAACGGGCGCCCGGGCGGTCCGCGGATATTTGCGAACACGTATTTCGAGGGCGAGATGCTCGGATGCCTTGCAGGGCAGCGGTGGGCACACATCTGCGTGGACGGATCGGTGAAGGCAAGCCCGTACATGGCACAATCCTTCGGAAATGTTCTTGATACTCCGCTTAAGGATATATGGGGGGAAATCAGGGCGGATAAGAGGTTCTCTGGTAAGAAGGGGGTTTGTGTGGGGGACGACCCGGTCTGAGCAGGACACCTCGCAGCATACGAAAAGGTTATTATGGTTGGAAAGTTATTAACAATGGATCAATAAACTTATCGATGCGGCTTATGGGATTTGAATGTTTCAGTTCTGTGTTCGCTTTTTAAGTTGGTTGGTTTGAACTAAGAAGGAGAACCAAAATTGTTTAAACAAGAAACATACGATGCG
>JAYEFK010000177.1:0-16213 GCA_034658575.1 Methanobacteriota archaeon | reverse complement strand
TCCCGGATGATCGGGTGTTCGAGCACAGAGACTGATGCACCCTGGCGTTCGAATGCGATCGCAACGCGGGCGCAGGAGTCAGCAGGCACTTCGAGCATGATCTCGCCGCTCGTTGCGTCGATGTTTGCGCGGTCGACATTGATCTCGACACCGGTAGCGAGAATCGCTCTCGCAATCACAGGATCATGAACCGCCGATGAAACGTGTATCACCATCTTCATATTATCACCCTTAATTTCTGTTTTGCAGGTTTAACAGATCGCTGATCAGCACAATATAGCCATTATGGCGGGCAAGAGTGCGGAGCGCACTTTTACGCTTTCGCACTTTGTCCGCCCGCACGAAGGAATCAGAAGTCGGTCATCACCCTGAACTGATCGATCTCATCTCTGGATAGCCCTTCTATGAACATCTCGGCTGCCTGCCGTATATCCTTCGCATTCGTGATCGCACGCCCGACCACGAGGATATCGGCTCCAGCAGCCAAGGCATCCTGTATGGTATCTGCCCTGATGCCGCCGGCAACCGCAACCAGAATCTTACTTGGGAGTGCCTTGATTTCAGGGATGCTGCCCCACTGGTACTCGGTCTTCTCGGCATCGATCGCACGGTGCAGTTCGACGACATCAGGAAGAGCCCCGAGCTCACCAAGTTCGCGCAACAATGGCCGCGGATCCGGCAGGTTCAGTGTGTCGATGATGGCATAGATCCCGGTCTTGTGCGCCTCCTTGATTGCATTCACAATAGTCGGGATTGGTGCGAGCGCAGATATCACCACGGCATCAGCGGTTGCATCGGCAACCATGCGTGCCTCGAGATTGCCAGTATCAAGCGTCTTTAGATCGGCGACAATGAACGCATTCGGCTTCACTTCCCGGAGCCTTGAGATCACATCCACGCCGTACCGCTTGATAAGCGGCGTTCCCGCCTCAAGGATCAAGTGGTCGCTATCAGGGAGCGTTTCCACGACATGAAGTATCTGGTCGATATCCGGATTATCAAGAGCGACCTGTAGATACGGCGGATCCCACAGACGCGAGACCTTGAATCCCATGATCGCATGTGCGCCGCGATCCTTCTCATCAAGAACCGTCTCGATCCCTGGGAATCCGTCCATCGCACGTCTGAGCGCAAGCTTCGTCGCGCCGTAGTTGTACCGGTATATCCGGTTGTAATCCTTTGCGTCCGGGTGGATGAAGACGCTTGCAACGATTACTATCTCCTCTGCCTGTTCCGTTGGGACGACTCCTTCCTCAACAGCATCCGCAACCGCCTTTGCAACAGCCGCCTGCGCAGGACCGAATATGAGCGCAGCCTGTTCCATATTTTTCACAGTGACCTTTGGAACGATCAGGCACGCTGGCTTCGTGAGCAGGTTCGGGCGGATGACTGATAGGAGCGGGGTGTGCCCGCCTGATAGTTGTGTCATCCCGGTCGCAAACGCCTGCCCGACAGGACCGTTTTTCTCTCCGATTATCAGATCGACGTGCGCAAGTTCAGGCGCCTCGCCGATCAGTGCTTCTCCGATTAACATCATTGATGAACCTCGTTTATTATGATATATTATTGATTGAGCCGCGTGTTATATATCACTTCGGTTCACGCGGAGCTGTAAACATAACGCTGGCACCGGATCAAAACAAACCGGGCATTATCTGAAAATCAAGTGATTTATCACCGCGGTCTGCGAAGCAGCGCCGAAGGCAGTACGCGGAGGGTGCAGAGTTTCGAGACTGTTTTCAACCCTCTGCGTTACTTTGCGCACTCTGCGGTAAAATCTAAGGGCATGGTGATTTCACTGAAAAAATCGACAGTGCCATCAAACCATAATGCATCCCTGCAGAATGCATCGATGCCACCGCCAGCAGGGCGGGGCATTGCTGCATAAGTTATATGACCACGAGGTGCAAATCCCGTGGTTATGATCGTGCCATCAATTCTCAAGCACGATCTCTATGTTAACATTGTTCGGGACTTTGATGCGCATCAACTGGCGCAGCGCCCGCTCATCTGCCGCAAGATCGATCAGGCGCTTGTGCACCCGCATCTCCCAGTGATCCCATGTCTCGGTGCCCTCGCCGTCCGGACTCTTCCGAACCGGGACCACCAATCTCTTGGTTGGCAGTGGAATCGGACCTGCGATCTCGATGCCGGTCCGCTCTGCTATACTCCTGACCTGTCCGCAGACGCTATCCAGTTCTACCGGATTTGTGCCTGATAACCGTATCCTTGCTTTATGACTCATTTAACTCCAAAAAAATAGAAGAAGCGATCATCGCTTCTTGACGCTGATGCACATACCAGCAGCGATGGTCACTCCCATATCGCGTATAGCGAATCGCCCTATTTGCGGGATCTCCTTGTACGGCTCGATGACCATGGGTCTCGTCGGCTTGATCGTGACGATAGCCGCATCTCCTGCCTTTATGAATGTGGGATTCTCCTCGGAAACCTGCCCGGTGCGTGGATCGAGTTTCTTATCGATCGATAAGAACGTGCACGCAGTCTGTGCCGTGTGGCAGTGGAAGACTGGAGTGTACCCAGCCGTTATCGCAGACGGATGCTGGAGCACCACAATCTGTGCTGTGAACTCATCAGCAACCGTTGGCGGATTGCTTACAGGACCGGCAACGTCGCCCCGTCTCACGTCCTTCTTGCCGACACCACGGACATTGAATCCGATGTTATCACCAGGAAGCGCCTCCGGGATCTCCTCGTGGTGCATCTCGATTGATTTTACCTCGCCTGATGCGCCGCTTGGCATGAATGTTATCTTGTCTCCGGGTTTCATGACCCCGGTCTCGACACGCCCGACAGGAACGGTTCCGATACCCGATATCGTGTATGCATCCTGCACAGGAATGCGCAGTGGTAGACCTGTAGGCTTCTCAGGTGCTGTGAAGAGATCGAGACCCTCGAGAATGGTCGGTCCCTTGTACCATGGCGTATCCTTGCTTGATTCGGATATGTTTGCGCCGAAGAGCGCGGAAGTTGGTATGAAGTTTATGTCGCCTGGCTTATACCCGACCATCTTTAAGAGGGTGCTTACGTCTTCCTTCACCTCATTGAAGCGATCCTCGCTGTAATCAACACTATCCATCTTGTTGACTGCGATGATCAGCTGGTTGATTCCAAGTGTTGTCGCCAAGAATACATGCTCCTTGGTCTGTTCCATGACCCCGTCCTTCGCATCTACGGTCAGAATAGCGGCATCCGCCTGGGATGCGCCGGTGATCATGTTCTTGACAAAGTCCCTGTGACCAGGACAGTCCACGATGGTGTAGTAGTATTTAGCGGTATCGAACCTTTTGTGTGCGATGTCGATTGTGATACCCCGCTCTCGCTCTTCTTTCAGTGAATCCATAACCCATGCAAAAGCGAATGATGCTTTCCCTTTCCCTTCGGCTTCTGCTTTGTACTTCTCGATGATGTGCGCTGGTATGGTTCCGGTCTCATACAGCAATCGTCCGACAAGTGTCGATTTTCCATGATCGATATGTCCGATGACTGCCAGATTCATGTGTGGCTTTTCTGCTGCCATGTTTTTTTTCCTCCTGTTTGGTTCGTATGCATTACGTTCTGTTGATCTTAAAGGTTTTCACCATGCTCCGATCGGGATTTGAACCCGAGTCGCGGGATTGAGAGCCCCGTATGATTGGCCGAGCTACACTATCGGAGCATCCGATGGTTACGCTTCATGATCTTATTATCGGGTGCATATTAACCTTTCGAGGGACCCAGGCGTTGCAGGATCGTTCTGGCAGAGGGGGTGGTTTTTGTCCATGCTGATCCCCACCCAAAGACCACTTCTGACCTGATGAGCAACGCTCGGATGCATCAATCGCTATCTGCCGATGCCATGATCGCATCCCTTATCCTGCGGATCGCCAAAACCGCATCGCTGCCCAGGTCAAACGGTGCCCTGCCGCTCATATCCGCCTGTATCAGAGCTTCATCGTACGGAATCACACCGATGACAGGAATTCCAAGTTCATTCAGACGTGCGCTGATTGTACCGAGATCATCGCGCCCGCCGGTCTTGTTGATAACAGCAGAGAGTCTCGGAACCCCTATCTCCCTGCTCAACTTCTGTATCCGCGCAGCAGTCTCGATCGACCTCGCGCCGGGCTCGACCACCACAATCATCAGATCGACTCCGCGGGCGGTTCCGCGCCCGAGATGCTCGATTCCAGCCTCCATGTCGAGGATCATGATGTTTGACTCCCGAAGCAGCAGATGGCGCAGCAGCGCACGCAGCAGCGAGGATGCAGGACATGCGCATCCCGATCCGCCTGTGTCGATGGTTCCCATCGTAAGCATGGAGACGCCGTGCTCGGTTGTGCCGAACCGCATGGCGATGTCGTCCACCTTCGGGTTTAATTTAAAGACGCCGCCCATGCCGGTACCTGCCCGCTCTTCGATCAGTCGCTTATGTTCGGTGAGCGGGGCAGGCGGGTTTTTGATGCCGATTGCAGACGCGAGATTCATGTCAGGGTCAGCGTCGATCGCAAGGACCGAGAAGCCATCTTCTGCGAATATTCTGGCGAGTGTGCCTGCAAGCGTTGTCTTCCCAACGCCGCCTTTTCCTGTGATTGCTATCTTCATCCGCTTTAGTGATTATCCGGCTGGGGGATAACTTTTGCGAGCATTACCAATGCCTCATCGTCTTTCATATCTTCGAAATCTTCTGCCGACCCGTCATCATGTACGTTGACCACCCGGAAGATCACTGCGTAAAAGACCTGGGGAATGCTGTAACGAATTCATTCCCCTCCATGCGAAGGATAGGTTCCTGCCCTGTAGCCTCACGAAAGACGCGAATCATCCTCGGAATACCACTTCCCGCATCGGTTACAAACCCCAACTTCAGAAAGACGTTGTAGATCGTCGGGTTACGCAGGACATGTACACCCCACCTCATAGACTCGATCGTGACCGTGTTCGGAAGCTTGCCCGGTGTCCGTATCTCAACACGGTCATCAAAGACGATCACCCGCACTGGTGCCGAGATTGTGTAATCACGGTGTGCCAGCGCGTTCACAAGAGACTCTCTTAACGTAACCACGGGAAGCTCGGGTCTCGCTTCAGGCAGCAGCCCAACGATTTCGTGAGGACGCATCAGGTGAATATCCAGAAACCGCATCACATCATGGAGCATATCTACCATGTGTCCCTCGATATGCTTCTGATCGTAAGGTTCTGCCGATATATTGGTTCCAGGGATACGAAGCGCGGAGACGTACGCGTAAGGAAGAAACTGCTGTGGATGACTGGCAAGAAAGAGAATTCCGGTAAGAGTAGGGGTGGGATGCGTCCCGATGTCCATTTTTGTTTCTCTGACCAGATGCCAGTTTGCTAAGAGACGCTCACCTGAAATACCTGCAATATCGAAGCCCTGCTCCGCAATATCTTTTAGCATCCTTTCTATCGCTTTATCGTCCAGATCCGCAACATTACTTTGAATTACAGAGGTTTCGTCATAATAAAAGCTCTCGGTGGATTGGAACAATCGCAAGAGTTCTTCGCGAGACGCCTGCCTGCGCCCTGATGTAGTCCGCACGTAGTACACGCCCCGATTCGTTCGATATGGGCGATGGTCCCCCTTCGGGATGTTTACGATGACGACAATTCGCCCCTGCTGGTCCCTTACAGTCTCCTGAACGATCGTAACAGGAGGCTCGCAATTGTTGAATGCTATGTTGTCTATGAACTGGAATACATGGTCTGTTTCATCACCAAGACCTGTTATCTCTCGATCATCGTTCACACCAAAGATCATCTGTCCACCGTCAGTATTGGCAAATGCGATGATTGATGCGGCTAAATCATCGGCATGAATGAGGCGCTCTTTAAACTCGGTGTGGAGGTCTTCGCCTTTTATCAGGCGGGCGGCAAGTTCTGTCGGGTTCATGGTGGGATTCCTCTGGAAGGTTGTATTCTTGGATAGATATGTGCTAAAGGGTTTTGATGGTGAGGGGGTTTGTCGCGTGTCAGATCATCCAGACGCCTGCGCTATGGCATCCAGTGCAAGGACGGCGGCATCTCGCCGAGACGCTCATGATGAGAAACGATGAAAACCGCATGCCAGAGTGCAGACACATTACAACTTCTCATAAAAGTAAATCTTTCGCTCTGGATCGTCGAAACACACTCTGAATCTATTAAATACGCCTGCTCTACCAAGCAAATTGAATTTGACCGTGAACTCGTCAGAGAATAGTACGTTGCATGGAATTTTTATATTACCAACGGAAATTAAAATTTCATTGATATAAGCGCGGATGTGCCCACCTACGCCTGCCGGAAATATCATCTCCCCGCTGCGATAGTCAAGACCCATGTAATCGGCAATCTCTGCATTGAATATACTAAATCCAGCACCAGAATCCACGTATGCCCTCGTTAGAAAAGTTTTTTCTCTGGTTTCCAATTCAATCGGTATAATTGGATAGAATTTTCCGGCAATCTCTTCGTAATCAAAGATCAGAGGCAAGAACGTAAACCTCCTCTTCTTCCGGCACCTGAAATACCTCAGCTTTCCTATAGATCGCTTCAACTGTTTCCATCACGTCTTTCAGGGATTTCCCACTCGCCAGAACCTTTTCATCCGCGACTGCCACCCACGACCCGGAATACTTCTTCAATATATCCCAACGAATGCTTCCTCTGCTCATATCTTAATGTCTCGCCGCAATCATACTTGAACGCTTCTAACCGCGCATAAGCAACCACCAGACACCCATGGATTTACACCACTGGATTTAGAGGCTTCCTGTGCGTGCACCCCTGTGGACCGCCGTCTCGGCGCGGGCAGCATCGCCACTTTCCTCCGGCTCAAGCGAAGCAAAGTATTCCAGCAGCAGCCGGTGCACGAAGATGTACCCGCCGCCCACCTTGCGCAGGAAGATGCGCCCGGCAGCGCAATCGAGGAAGCGGGCGTAGTTGAGTGGCGCAAAACCGTTTCGCCAGAGCATGATGCGCAGGACGAGATGCTGGATGCAGGCGAGACCGCCGAAGAACAGCCTCGCATTATCCATCAAACATCCAGATTCTCAACCTCTCGTGCATGCTCCTCAATAAACGCCCGTCTCGGCTCGACTGCATCTCCCATCAGGATCGTAAACATCCGGTCAGCCTCCATCGCGTCCTCGATTCGCACCTGAAGCATCGTCCGCGTCTCAGGATCCATCGTCGTCTCCCATAGCTGCGACGGGTTCATCTCACCAAGACCCTTGTACCGCTGCACCGTGACGCCATTTTCCCCCATCTCGGTCCGTATCGCGTCCAGTTCCTCGTCTGTGAACGCATACTGCCTGACCTTCCCCTTCTTGACCTGATATAGTGGCGGCTGCGCGATGTAGACATATCCCGCCTCGATCAATCCGGGCATGTAGCGGTACAGGAACGTCAAAAGCAGCGTTCTGATGTGAGATCCGTCAACGTCAGCATCGGTATTGTGGCAGCAGATGCCACCCATCCCGCAGATGAAGTTCTCTGCGTCCTCGACTGAGAAATCGTAGACCATCCCGCGGGTTGGTTCGACCTCCGTAACCGAACGCACAGGCAGACTGACCATGTCCCCGTGCAGCGGAACAAACGCACGGTTGATGCCTGTGCCTGCACGAGCCTCTTTCTCGATCTTTGGTCTCAATTTGTCTGCCAGATGCTGTGCTGTCCAGACCGGCGCAAGATGCTGGAGATCGTCCCGTGCCGCAACACTCAGGATATATGCAGCATGACGCTGTGTGATCGGCTTACCCCGGATCATGCCTGATGGCTCCCCTGTCGGTTCACGCACCGACATCGAGCAGACCACGCCGTGCGCAAGCAGAAGGTACTGCAACTGTGCTGCCAGATCGCGGGAGACCGTGCTGACCTTGATCTCGGTTTCGGAGACCGTGCCATCACCCATAAAGTACCCGCGCAGGAACGCGAGTTGCAGATCGGGATTCACGTTAAAGACTATGTCCGGTATCCGCTTGGTATGGGCTTTCGCGGAATTAAAACCGAAGACGTGCCTGAAGAGAGCAGCCACGACCGAATTAACGATCTTTATCTCGTCTGCACGTGTTTCTGAGCTATCATAGTATTTTGCGTCCAGCCCAAAGGTGGATTTTATCATTCCCGCCAATTTTTCAGCAAACCTGATATTGTTCTTCCCTATTGCGAACCGCACGCCTCCGCGCTGGCTCAGGCTCCCGTCCGCAACAAAGAACCCGATAATCTCCATCAAATCCTCATTTACTGGGATGTGGCGTGGTATACTATGATCCGCATAGTGCACAGGCGATAATCTGACACCGTTTAACCGTGATGTATCCTCAAGCGAGAGATCGTGTATTGAGATATAATCACGCACACGGTTACTTCCCGATGCGGCATATTGCGTCGCCCACACGGAATCAAGACGGGATGGTACCACTTCGACAGCGTCCATGCACACTGCCCGGTTCATTCCGAGGAGGTCGATGTACCGCTCAAAGTGAGTGAGCACCGGACGGGTGGTTCCTTTTTCCCATGCATAGAACGTGACTGGCTGCTTGATCCCAACTGCATCGCAGACCTCTTTCTGGCTAAGTCCGAGTTCACGGCGTTTTTCGGCGATTTCATTGCGAACCGCCTCTGGAATATCCACACGTGCCTCCACGAGCTGGGGTTCTATACTGTGTTCCTCGCGGATGCGATCCATCAGCAACCCGGCGACATCGCCGCTGCCCATCACATCTCTGACATACATATTGACGTCAAGTTCTTCCTTTCTGGTGACGAATTCAGCCAGCAGATCGATGTCAGCAGGCGATTCGGGCACGACTCCGGAAAGCGGCAGCCGGTTCGGCGCAACGATCAGGTCGCCGGGCTGTATCTCGCAACCCCTTTTCAGCACGATTTCACCGTCCTCGCAGACAAAGACGCTATGCGATGAGGTTACCCGGACTCGCCTGCCATAAGCGGTGGTAATCTCGTAGAGCGGTTCTTCGATTCCATGACGGATCACCGATTTTATGGGTCTGAATTCCGTTTCGAGTGTGGTTGGATCGAAGCATAGCACCTCATAGCAATCAGCGTGCCCCACTTCCAGTGATGCGCTTTCTCCTTCGCAATTTCCGCTCTTGTTTTCCTCGCCCGTCTCGATCATGGAATCGATGAAGTCACCGATGCAGACCGACCTGATCATCCCGTCAGGCTCCCGGATAAATGTCATCTCCGCGCCATCGACGCTCATAATCGATATTTTATGATACCTCGCCTTCGCAATATCAAACTCCTCCCCGATCCCGGTCCCAAACGCAGTGATCATCGTCCTGATCTCGTTGTTGCGCAGGATTTTGTGGAGTCTCGCTTTCTCGACATTCAAGATCTTGCCCCGCAGTGGCAGGATCGCCTGGAACTTCCGGTCCCGCCCTTGCTTGGCACTATTATGCACGAATACGCCGCCTGCTAACGCAAAGTTGTGTGTGCCAGGAACCTCGATATCATAAACATCCACGCGCTCATCCAGACGCTCGACTGAAACGATCCGGTGGTTGTGGTTCAAAACAGCTTCACGCGCCCGTATCACGTCCCCGTCAAAGTATCGCTGGCAAAAGGAGTCGAAGCGCAAAAGTGTCGAATCTCGCGTGGCAAGGCGATGGGCGCAATAGGCATCGAGATCCAGTTCGTCTTGCTCCGTTCGGAATTGCTTCAGGGCCGCAATAGTCTTGGCGTAATACGTCCGGTGCAGCGCCGCATGTCGCTTTTCCCGAAATTCAGGCGTCCATTGTTGCCGCGTCTTTTCTCGCCGCCATTCCAGCAAATCTTTGTCCCGCCACTGTTGCTTGGCACATTCCGAAAAAGCCTCCCGCACCTCTGGATGATCGGTAAAATACTGGCGGACGATCTCTGCTTGTGCTTGACGATTGCCCTCATCGCTCCAATACTCACGCTGCGCTTGGTACAGTCGTTGATTATTCTCTCGGCGATAATCTTCGTTCGCGTCGTAAAACGCACGCCACCTTTCTACCATGTAAGCCTTGTATGCAACATCCTCCCACTGCGCTTTTGCTTGTTCGGACATGATCTGCCGCGTCTCCGGCTGCAGCATGCGCTCGCTCATCATGGCGCGAAACTCCTCACTCTGATGGATCTTGCGACACTTCTCGATCGCTTCTGGCGTGTGCAGTGTCCGGTTGATGTGCACTCTGTGCAGCTCCATATGCTCATCGCGGGGCAGTCGCCGGATATTGGTCGGATTGTTATTATGTTTGTTAAAATCAGTGTGATGGCAGTGATCCCCGTCCGCCTCTGCATAAACACCCTGCCAGCGGTTATACCAGTCAGCCAACACGTGTGTGAAGAGCCAGGTCTCTGAACGCGGATCCCACGCCATTTCATACTTGTTAATTGTAATCCCTGATTCGCGGATATCCGACAGCTTGCGATACAGCGGCATGAGGGAGTCCTCCGGAGTCAGTGCGGCTGCCGGTTTATAACTGCTATCCCGTAACATGAAGGGGTGGTCTGGTGTGCAAATCAGAGTCTCGCCGGTATCGAGTGTTACCCGAACCACTTCAGCGTTTGCTCTGGTCATCCGGGCATTCTGAATGCGCTCCAGCCCTACCTGTCCATCGCGGCGGATGGTGTAGCAAAAGTGATCCTTGCCTATTGACTGCTCAGCCACAATTTCCTTAAAACTCAGGCGACGCCCATCCGCCAGAGCGACCTCTGTATCGCCATGAAAACAACCCCCCGCGCTGTCGCCTTCTACGAGGTATATCTCGCTTTTCGCAGGATCGCGTTCTGAGCAGTCTGCAAGTTTACCCGGAAGACTCGATGTTTCGAGCGCGCTTTTGCGTCGCGTCAGTTCCCGTGCTTTCTTTGCGGCTTCCCACGCTTTCGCTGCCTCCAGTATCTTATCGATGATTTTTTTTGCCGACTTTGGGTTCTCTTCGAGAAATTCATCGAGTCCTTCCCCAACAAGCGACTGGACAAGCCCCTTCACCTCGATGTTCCCGAGTTTCATCTTGGTCTGCCCCTCGAACTGCGGGCTTGCAAGTCTTACGCTGATCACCGCGGTCAGACCTTCGAGCGTGTCCCTTCCGCTAATCTCCCTGCCCCCCTCCTTCACAAGTTTGTTCCCCTTCGCATACTTGTTGATCGACCTTGTGAGCGCGGTCTTAAACCCGCTCAGATGCGTCCCGCCCTCCTTCGTGTTGATGCTGTTCACGAATGAGAGGATGTTATCTGCGTACCCCTCGTTGTATTGGATTGCAATCTCGATGTCGGTGCTGTCCTTTGGTTTCTTGAAGTATGCAGGATCGTGAAGGGTATTTTTATTTTCATTCAGATACTGGACGAACGACACAATCCCGCCGTCGAACTGGTACGTATCCACCGATGGCGGGTGCGGCTCGCCCCGATTATCCTTGATAACGATATGAACGCCTTGATTTAAGTATGCAAGTTCGCGGAGTCGCTTTGAGAGGGTAGCAAACGAAAATACGGTCTCCTCGAAGATCCCCGGGTCCGGCTTGAATGTGATCGCGGTTCCGGTGCGGTCGGTCTCTCCTGTGACCAGGAGATCGCCCGTCGGAACTCCCCGCGCATACTCCTGCACATACGCCTTGCCGCCCCTGTGTATCTCGACACGCAGCCATTCTGACAACGCATTCACGACCGACACGCCAACGCCGTGCAGCCCTCCGGATACCTTGTACGTGCTTTTATCGAATTTTCCTCCGGCGTGAAGTACCGTCATCACGATCTCGACAGCGGGCTTGCCATAATCCTCGATTATGTACACAGGAATGCCCCTGCCATCATCCGATATCGTGGCAGAGCCGTCTTGATTCAATATAACCTCTATCGTGGAGCAGTGCCCTGCCATTGCCTCATCGATGCTGTTATCAACAACCTCGCTTACGAGATGGTGCAGCCCCACAGGTCCGGTACTTCCGATGTACATCCCGGGTAGGGAGCGCACTGCTTCAAGTCCGTCCAGCACCTGGATGCGCTCTTCGTTCTCCATGATATGGTTATGGCGGTGGAAGGTCGTAAAGTTATTGGGACCAGTCGAGCTTGACTTATAGATCCGGGCAAAAAGGCAGAATTGTTGACAGTTCAGGATGTGAAAAAATCCATGAGGTAATATTGCCAAAAAGGACGATTACAGGGAGAGGGATCCTGAAAATCACCGAAGATAATCACAGGGCGCGTTTCTTCAGCAGGAGTATCGCATCACCGCAGAAATGGGTAATTGGGGCGTTTGCCTGCAGAAATGCAAAAGCGCAAGTGTTGGAATGGCAGCATTGTTTTAGCGGTAGCCTTTTTGTTTTAGTATCAGTGAAGTGGCATCCCCTGCTGCAAGTAGCGGGGTCTTCTGCCGCAGATATATAAAGTCCGGTCATAAACTGACAACCCCTCCGAGATCAAAACGTTAAATACAAGTCTTAAGTAAGATAGCAACTCACACGCGTCAGGAGGATTCAGATGACAAATATGCTGGAAGTAAACAATATCGCAAAAGAGTACACCATCGGCACAGAAAAGATAAGAGCGCTCGATGGGGTCAGTTTTAACGTAAATGAAGGTGAGATCGTAGGTCTGATTGGCAGAAGCGGTGGCGGGAAGAGTACACTATTAAATATCATCCGCGGGTTTGAGGCGTTTGACGAAGGAACGTTCGAACTGGATGGGCTTCTGGTCACGCCGAACTCTGATAAAGAGGTTTTTTTAAAGCTCAAACAAATTACTGCGATACATCTTCAGCGGTCATTCGCGCTGTGGTCGGATTATGTGGTGAACGATGTCCTCCGGAAGATATACTCGCTTCGGATCGGTTACGAGGGTCTTCCGCCCAAAGACCTCCCCGAGTACGATGATATGGTGGAAGAGGCGATGGGCTACGTCAGGATGGTTGGGCTTCAAGAGAAAGCAAAGCATGTCGATTACGTCCTGAGCGGTGGCGAGAAACAGCGGGTGATCATAGCAAGACAGCTTGCAAAAAAGCCAAAGATACTCCTGCTCGACGAACCCGCAACGATGGCATGTCCTGCGACCAAACAGGAGATTCTTGACACGCTTAAGAAGGTGAACAGCGAGACCGGGCTTGCCATGCTCTGTGCATCACACCTCCCGGAGGTTCACCGATACCTCGTGGACCGGCTGATATGGCTCGACGGCGGGAAAGTGATCCTTGAAGGCGATCCCGAATACGTAATAAGTGAGTTTCTAAAAGGGATGCCTGATCTGGTTCCGCTATCGAAAATTGAACCGGACAAGAGCGAGATAGCCATAAAGGTGGAGGATGTTTCGCACAGGTTCTATCTCATATCGGTCGGTGGAGTGACGCTCAGATTCAACTCGCTCAACTTCAACATAAACGCTGGAGAGATCACATCGATCATAGGTCCGAGCGGCGCAGGAAAGACAGTCCTCTGGAAGATGCTGTGCGGTTTCCTGTTTCCGAAGGAGGGGGAGGTGCTTTACAAGCAAGATGATGAGTGGGTGAACATGAGCCAGTACCACAAGAAGAGGATGGAGGTTCGAAGACGGGTCGGGCTCATGTTCCAGGAGTTCGCGCTAAGCCCGCGTGAGATGATCGTAGACCAGCTCGCATTCAAACTTGGCGTGAAAGGGCAGCATGTAATAGAGGAGGCGCAAGAGCGGGCAGAAAAACTCGGTATAAGCGAGGACGTGCTTGACATGATCTACCGGATTGTAGATATGCCAGAGACCGGTGCAAAGGACGAACTCGAATCGCTCGGGTTCTCTCCGGATATCCTTGGCGTGCTATTCCCGCGCTTCCCGCGCACAGAGGCCATAAAGTACGCTGAATCGATCTTCGGTGCGCTCGATCTCTCGATGGACGTGCTGGACAAGTACCCGCAGGAGTTGTCAGGCGGCGAGATGGTGCGGACTATGCTTGCGATCACGCTTGCGCCAAAGCCGGATATCCTGCTGCTCGATGAGCCGTTTGGGGATCTCGACCCGATAACGCTTCGAGACGTCACCAACTCGCTAAAAAGGATCAACGCCGAGTTCGGGACAACGATCCTCCTGATCAGCCACCACCTCGATTTCGTGAGAGAGGTGTCCCATCACGCGATCCTGATCGATGACGGTGAGTTCATCATGGAAGGAGAGCCGGACATAGTCTGCGATGAACTGGTCCAGCGGTCAGGCGCGGTGTATCTGCAGTGAAGTGTGGGCAAAGGTGTAGCGATCCGAACGCTTCATCTCCGCGGACGTTAGCGGCGGCGGTCAGGTCACTGCCCTCACTGCGCTCCCATAATCCTGCAAGGCTGGCTGGGTGGCGCCTCCAATTGCAGGAAAACTATTAATACTCTGAAGAAAATTAGAAAAAGGCTAAAACAGGGTGATATTATGGTCTTTCACGTAATGCTAATCCCAACTCTGGGCTGTCCTTCCAATTGTAGTTACTGCTGGAGTTCCGAAGAAGATTCTCCGATAATGAGCATCGAAACCATCAAGGAAGTGGTTACATGGCTAAAAGATTTCCGGGATGATCAGGTCACCTTCACCTTCCATGGCGGGGAGCCGCTCCTTGCCGGCGCGGAGTTTTACCGGGAAGCGCTGCCATTGCTGGCAGAAGGCGCAAGTCATCTGAAACCGGCTTTTGCCCTGCAGACCAATCTCTGGAAGATGACCCCGGAATTAGCCCGGATTCTGGCTGCGTACAATATCCCGATCGGTTCCAGTCTGGATGGTCCAAAGGAACTTAACGACATGCAGAGGGGCGTTGGATACTACGATAAGACCATGCGGGGCTATGAAATTGCTCGGGATAACGGTCTTGATGTGAGATTCATCTGCACCTTCACTGCACAATCTGTAAAGTTTAAAGAGGATATCTTCAATTTTTTCCTGGAGAATGGCTTAACTCTTAAATTGCATCCTGCGCTACCGTCGTTACGTGATGACAGCTCTAACGAATGGGTGCTTGACTCTGAAGAGTACGGGAACTTGTTGATTTTCCTTCTGGATAAATATCTGGAAAATATGGGCAAGATCGAAGTTATGAATATCGACCACCTGTGCAAAGGTGTGTTCACACGCAGGGGCACGGTCTGCACCTACGTGGATTGCATGGATAGCACCTTTGCGGTGGGACCTGATGGGAGCATATACCCCTGCTATCGCTTCGTGGGCATGTCCGAATATGTGATGGGCAGCGTCTATGACCACCCCAGCATGGACGATCTTGCCCAATCCGACGCATGGAAGCTTATGCACCAGTTCAAGGACTATGTGGACCGGGAATGCAAGGGATGTCCTTACATCGATTTTTGTCGAGGCGGATGCCCCTACAACGCTATAGTACCTAACAACGGTGAAGTAAAGGGAGTCGACCCACATTGTACCGCTTATAAGATGATATTCAAAGAAATAACCGACCGGATCAATCAGGATTTTATGGGAGCCCCTAATATGGCGATGAACCCTTTCCAATCAGAACCCACGAAGGATGCAAAGCCAGGAATAATGTCATTAATATTTCGCATGATGTGAACGTTCACAAGTTATATTAATCCGCATCAGTTTTTTTGTAATTTCGGCGGTGTCTGCGATGAACGTGTGCGGCGTCCTCAAAGACGCGGTTCAGAAACTCCTCCTGCCTTAGTCCCCGTCTGCGCGCCATCCTGCCAAGCGCATTCTGGATACCGGTGCCGTACTGTGCTGCCTTCTTTGGCGCCCATGCCAGTCTGTGCGGGAGGTACTGTTCAGAAACTCGTCTGAGGATGTACTTTCTCACGTACCCGCTCTCATCCTTCTGCATCTTGAGTCGGACATCGATACCGCGTGCGATATCCACCACATCGCAGTTGCAGATCGGCAGGCAGAGTTGCACGCCGCACAGATCTGCCACCGCAACATCCCGCCCGATCTGGGCTGGGAGTGTGAGCACGTCCTTCTCGAGTTCGATGCCGAGTACCCCGTCATCGCAATGCCGCTCGTAACGCTTGTATCCGGCAAAGAGTTCGTCTGCACCCTGCCCTGTGAGCAACAATCTGGTTCCATGCGTGTGCGCACACTTTGACACAAGATACATGCATATTCCGATTCCTGCCGCAACAGGGCTCGTGGTTTTTATCACATGCAGCACCTGCGGGATCGCTGATTCGATATCCGCTTCGGTGCACTCGCATATCCGCAGCCGATCCTCCATCCCGAGCAGTGCTGATGCCTTCTCTGCATGGTTTAGGTCATGAGAGTT
>JAYEFK010000176.1:0-16220 GCA_034658575.1 Methanobacteriota archaeon | reverse complement strand
AAAGGTGACAACAAAATAACGAACAGGCAGTATGATCAATATGGACTCTGCACTGAGCCTATACGCGAGGAGTGGATAGATGGCGTTGCATGTTTCCGCGTGCCGTACATCGGGTATGCGGCAATCACACTCTCAAAAATACTCAGGTAATGCGGGGGGTGGGATTCGAACCCACGGACTCCTACGAGACTAGGCCCTCAACCTAGCGCCTTTGACCTGGCTGGGCAACCCCCGCACATTATGGATCAGGCATCGATGATGCCGAGATACTCATCCAGTGCTGTTGCCCTCTCTTTGATGTTATCAGCAGACCTTATAATCAGTTCGGTGACCGGCATCGAACCGTCGCTCTCAGCTGTAAATATGACCGAGTCCGGATAGGTATCGACTTTGATCCAGTCGAGTTCGCAGACGCTCTCGCATAATCTGCAGAGTGAACATGCACGTTCATCGACCACGGTCACGGCCTCATCCGCGATCACGAGCACACCGCGCGGACATGCATCCACACACATCCCGCAGGCGTCGCACTCCTCTAATACAGTAATATGCGGCATGTTCTTGTATCCGCACGCAATCCCTGCCTGCCATTTTGCATGGTCGTTTCCTGTGCCAAGCCGTGCAATCGCTTCGAGCGAGATCCTCTGTCCTTCTGCCAGTTTGATGATCGGCACCGCATCTGACGGCACGACCGATGGGTCGGCAGAGACCAGTTCTGTGGAATATGCCACCTTCGGACCTTCTACAGACAGCGTAAGCGAAACCTGACACTGAGGGCATCCCTCTCCGCCGCACCCGCATTCAGAAGGAAGCACATAAGAATCAAGGTCGGTTTTGAGCGGAATCAATCCAAGACGGAGTACGAGTTGTTCATCGAAGAGCACCGACGTGTTGTCATAGACGTTCACATAATCGATTGCAAGCGTCGGGATCTCTGCGAGCATGCCGCGCCTCAAACTGTTTGCAAACGCATGAGTCACACCGGAAAGCACGAACTTTGCTTTGCGGTCATCCAGTTCAACGATCTCTACATTCATTTGAGATGTCCCTGCGCCATAAGATGTGCGTTCATGTGTGCCACACTCTTGTACTCGCCGCCTTTCGCCTTCCGGTACACCTTGCAGTAGACATTCGGGGGAAGCGTACCATCAGCACGCAGTTCCTTGAGACGGCTGCGTAGCGCACGGATCTTGGTGATCCATTCCCTCTTTCTGGGAGTTCTCGCGCCCTTTCGCCCTTTCCGTGAGCCGTGTCCGGTTCCGTGTCCGTATCTCCGTTTCTCATCCCTCTGCCGTGCGCGTGCGCGGCTGACGCCTTTCTTCGGTTTCGCCTGGATCGCGCCCGACTCGAGCAGATCCCTGATATCATTTCGCGTGGTTGCATCAGCGATGCCCTCCTTCTCCTCAGGATCGAGCCAGATTCGATTAACTCCTATTTTAAGCACATTTGCAGCAATACGCCGTTGATTCGATAAATCGTAACGATCCGCCATTTACGCCGCCTCCTCTTCTGTTTCTACATCTTCCACCTCTTCTACTTCCTCTACATCTACTCCTATTTCCTCGGGAAGTGGGTTTAAGATTTTTATCTCGCGGCTCTTTGCGATCTCCTCGATCATCTGCCGTTTTCTAACACCGACTGTACGTGCGATCCGTGCCGCCTGATACGATGGGTCGATCGGCTGTAGATCATCCGAATTTCGCACCAGCACCTCCTCAAAGCCAGACGGGTGTAACCCCCGGACTGCCTTTGGGCTGCCGTATCCAACCTGTACGACTGCACCTTTTGCTGCGATCCTCTTTCTAAGCTTGCTCTGCAGCCCTCTCGGGCGCCGCCAGTTATCGTCCAGTTTCTTCTTCTTATGAGAGTCAGTACGCTTGAATGTGGGCTTCTTGTTCTTCTGCTGTTTTCTGGTATTTAATAATCGCTTGGTTGCCGAATCCATAAATCATCACCTACGACATCATCTCTTTCCCGATCACGTATATTCCGTCCTGGAATACTCTTGGATCGCGTGCCTTGATCTTCGTTGCCTGCTCGATGTTCGCCGCGGTCTGCCCGACCGACTCCTTGTTGATACCGGTGACGGTCACCTCATCGCCGTTGATCTCCACAGCAGACCCACCCAGTATCTGTGCCACCCGATCTTTCTTCTCGCCAAGGAAGTTGCCTATTATGAATTTGCCACCGTCGATGTGCAATTGAACCGGAAAATGGGAATACACCATCTTCATCCGGTATCTGTATCCGTGCGCGACCCCATCGATCATATTCTTGATATGGGATGCAAGTGTGCCGACCATTGCTTTCTGCTTCTTCCGTATCATCGCAGCATCGACATCCACACGTATCGCGCCCTCGATCTGCTGGATCGTGATGTGCGGATACCACAGTTCACGGGACACCTCGCCCTTCGGACCTGATACTGTAACCATTCTTCCATCGATCGAAACAGCCACATCGTCCGGTATCGCAACCGTTTTTTTGATCTCTTTTGCCATTTTCCACCTGATACGCTAATACACGTAAGCGAGGAGTTGTCCTCCGATTTTCTTCTCTCGTGCCTCGTAGTGCGATAGCACACCATGAGGCGTCGTCAATACCAGAGCACCGAAGTTTCTTGCAGGCAGGAACCGTTTTTCCCATTTCTCAAGATCAGCCAGTTTGGTAGAGAATCTCGGCTTTACGACCTTGCAGTCGTTAATCCGTCCGCGCAGACTCACCTCGAAGACGCCTGCCTTCCCATCCTCGATAAACTCATATTCGCTGATGTAGCCCTGGCTCTGCATCACAGAGAGCACGTTACCGATGAGTTTTGAAGCGGGGCGTATGATGCACTCCTGCTTTCCTGTTTTTTCTGCATTCCTGATGGCTGAAAGCGCATCAGCAAGTGGGTCAAGTAGTACCATTACAATCGCCTCAAGTATATTTTTCAAAACCCATGTCTTTCGCAATCTCCCTGAAACACTGGCGGCAGAGGTATATACGGTATCTTCGAACCAGTCCCTGTTTCCTGCCGCATCGTTTGCAGACATTTGCGCCCTTTCCAATTTGAATATCTTCACTCATTCCATCACCTCTATCTGGTAGCGATCCTGCATCCATGACCGCACATCATCAGCAACCAGCCGATGTTTGTGCGATGTCTTGTTCTGCTGGATGCGGCGCCTGCTGACCCTGTATCCGGGTCGCTTCAAACTTAAGGAGACATCCATCCCAAAAATTCCGATATTCGGATCGTAAGCCATATCCGGGAAATCGGTGTGTTCCTCGATCCCGAAGGATACGTTGCCGGTCTCATCGAACTGGGATGCATACAGTTTACGCTCGATTATAGCAAGCGCGGTATCGATGAACTTGTATGCCTTATCCCTCCTGAGTGTGACCTTGCAACCGATCGGCTCCCCCATCTTGATACCGAATGCAGGAATGCGGGATTTTGAGATCGTTCTCACGCACTTCTGATCGGTGATCGCTTCAAGGATGTTCTCGGCATTGACGAGACGCTCTCCACTCTCACCCACTCCGATATGCACGGTCACCTTATCGACCTCAATTGCGCGCATCGGATCAGTCAACTACATCACCCCCATTCGAAGTCTCGATCTCGGGCGTGCCTTTGCCGATCACAAATACGTAATCCTCAATCGTCTCGAAACCATAACTGCTGTGCAGGGATGTCATGTTTGGCATCGCACTCCGCGTCTTTCTTACATCCTCGATCGTCGCTAGTTCTCCTGAATGAGCGCCGCCGATGACGAGAGCAAGGCTGCCCGGTTTGTAGGTGAGATGCTTTACAACCTTCCTCTCAGGAAGTGAGAGAATGACTGAATCAGAGGGGTGATAAGAATACTCGTCAGAAACGATATTTGAACCATCGTGAAGGTTCAACTGGGTATTTCCACCCTTCAAAATTGTTTTATCGGTGATCTTGCACAATTTAATCTCTGGGTCGCTGATTTTTCTCAGACTGAGTCGCTGTTTCGCATCCAGAAACACCCTGTACGACATATCGATCTTCGGGATGGTTATAACATCGAAAACTCCTACCGGGAACTTGTAATCCCGTCTGACGACGCCGTCTACCAGTATATTCCCGTCATGCAGGATCTTCTTCGCCCCTCTACTCGAATTTGCAAGTTTCATTACGTCCCGTAGGACCAATGACAATGGGATGCTTTTTAACCCGGAATGCGGACCCGGTGAAGCTTTAACAGCCCACTTATGGGTCTTCCTCTGTATATTCCAGGTTTTCGGCATTGAAAGTCTTTTCTGATGTCTGCTCACTCAATCACCCATGCTAAGTATCTGTTCTCTAATTTCATCATCAAGATCCAGTTTGGTTATCATCACATTCGACGGATATACAGGTCTTGGAACCTCTTCCCCATCCGCCCTGAACAACGTTGCGCCATCGATCGCGAGTGTACCCCTTTTCAGATCGACCCGCTCGACTGTACCTTCTGTACCAGAATACTCGCCGCGCATGATTTTTACGGTATCTCCGGACCGGACGCCAAACGTTCTCCGTCCGTACTTCTCCCGCAGCGATTCGCTTAAGTGGGCACCCATAAACTTCTGTCTTTTATGCAGAGGCGCTTGATACTGCGCCTTTCTCTGCTTTCTTGGTTGTTTTGATATCATGATCATTACACTTTGTCGTTGTGGTATATCTATGTTTCCGATTGCTTTTCTCATGGTTATCGCCTCCACTATTATATCTTTTGTTTTCGCAGACTTCGGGATACAGTCTGTATTATGACTCTATTATGACTCGGTTTTCTCTGCGAATAGTAAAGGATACACTATATCGCTCGTACAGCACGGGATCCAGACCGCGAGGAATAAAAATAGCAGGATGCCGATGATCCGGACCCAGTCCACGGTTGCGCCAAGCGCCATGATGATGTGGAACAGCGATGCCCATATACTTATCAGGACATGTCCGGCGTGCGGGAACTCGGTCGTACCCTTCCAGTACCTGTAACCAATCGCGATGCCGAGCAGAGATGCAAGGTTTGTCAGCAGCGGTTTCTCGATGACGCCGATGTGGGGTCCTCTATTCGGCAGATCGAGCAGGACTTCTCCTATGGAGGGGATGATCGAGTCGCTCAGTGTTGCTATGCCGATCGAACCGGTATAGCCGATCAGGAGTGCGATCCAAAGCTTCCTCTTCCCGTATCGTACGTATAAAGCCGTAGTTACAGATGCACTCAATAGAACATGTGCCGGATGCAGGACATAAAAGAGATTCTCCGAGATCGAGGCAACCTGCGGGAGGAAGCCGCCATAGACGATCGCAAGCATGATGGCGACACCTGTAAGAGCCCCAAAAAACGTGAAAGGAGCGTGCTCTTTGAGTTCGTCTGCTATCTGCCCGATCATCTATGCCATCCTTCAATCATAACGGTGCTGCCATCATTTAAATATTTGGAGTCTTTTCGCAAGGTGGACATTTCAGTCCCTTTTGCTGCCCCGTTCACGGTTTGCCGGCAGGGCAGATGGTTATTCTGGCATCCGGAATTGTTTTTGCCCTTCTGCCATCATTAAAACATAGTTTTATGAGGCGATAAGCGAATCAGAGTCCAGAATATGACATCCGCACGGTTAGATCTTATAGAGGAATCCGCAACGCTTGTAATAGCAAAACTCGCATCCGAACTTGCGGGGCGTGGGAATGACGTGATAACCATGAGTCTCGGCGAGCCGGACTTTGACACTCCCGAATACATCTCTGAATCGGCTTTCCAGTCGATCCGCCGCGGCGAGACTCATTACACGCCTGCTGCCGGGATCCCTGAACTTAAGAATGCGATCGCGGAGAAACTTCGCACCGAGAACAACCTCGATGTCGCGCCCGATCAGATCCTTGTAACTCCTGGCGCAAAGCAGGCGGTCTTCCAGTCGGTGCAGGCGGTGCTTGACGAGGGGGACGAGGTGATACTGCTCGATCCGGCGTGGGTCAGTTACGATGCGTGCATCAGGTACGCAGGCGCCCGCACTGTATGGGTTCCAACAGATCAGGATTTCATGCCGCCTGACATCGGGGATTACGTCACAGACAAAACAAAACTCATCATCATAAATAGTCCGGGAAATCCGAGTGGGGCAGTATTTGGGAAAAAACACCTCGAGGAGATTGCAGAGATCGCGATCGATAACGACATCACGGTACTCTCCGATGAAATCTACGAGAAGATCATCTACGGCAGGGAACACTACAGCATCGGGTCTTTTGACGGGATGCAGGACCGTGTGATCACGATAAATGGCTTCTCGAAATCGTACGCGATGACCGGCTGGCGTCTCGGATACATGGCAGCGCCTCCGGACATCGTCAGAGCGGCGCTCAAACTACAGTCGCATTCGGTGAGTCATGCCGCATCCTTTGTCCAGCACGCGGGCGTAACCGCGCTACGGTTCGATCACGGATCAGTCGATTCGATGGTAGCCGAGTTTGAAGCGCGGCGGGATATTCTGGTTGATGGGATGAAATCGCTCGGGTTTAACTGCACGAAGCCTGACGGCGCGTTCTATCTCTTCCTGGATGTTGCTGACTATGGGGGCGGGGACGATGTCGCAGAACGCTTGCTTAAAGAAGCGTATATCGCAGTCACCCCCGGATCTGCATTCGGTCCCGGAAGTTCAGGCTTCATCCGGATATCGTACGCGGCGTCGAGAGAGCGGATATATGACGCGCTTACACGGATCCGGGATACCATTGCTTGAGTTAACCCCTTTTTACAGGAATTTCCATCAATAAAACACGAATGATACGAATTGCGCGAATCACACGAATACTATTTGATATCGCGGTTGTATCATCTTCGTGAGATGATGTAGAATCTGGTCAGATAGATACATGCGCAGAGCACAAAGAAACTGAAGATCGCCCTGAAGATCGGGACATACTGGTACTCAAGCCACGTCTCGATCACCTCCTGCGCCGAGAAATAGAACTGGAAGGTGGCGATCAGCGCAAGAAACATTGCGATGATGAATAATCCTGTTCTGAAATGATCCTCGAGTTTACGTTTTTCATCGTCCATTATTATACCTTCTCTTCATTATTAATATGGTTAGTATCAATGCCATCAACAGCACCAGCGCAGTGAACCCCGGTGTCTTATTCTTCATTACTCCGGATTCATACGCTTCCTCTGGGACCCTGAAATCCTCAACATTGATATCCTCGGAGATGACTTTCTCCTTTTCCGGTATGTAGCGCACAGGATTCAGTTGCACCACGCCCTGCCCGCGCTCGACGATCGTATCGTTCTTCCAGATCAGCGCCTCCACGATGTAGTTGTAATCATCCGGCACGACGATGTCGGCGCTGCGGATGATCGTCGACTCTTTCTTAATAACGCCCGTGGAGATCCATGTTTTATCTGCGAGTAAGCCCGCATCCATCTCTCGCGCCTTGATCAGTATCTGGAAGTCCTCGCTTGTGGTATCGCCTTCGTTCGTGAGATAGAGATCAACCCCGATAGTGACCCTTGAACCGGTCACGTTCTTCACGAGAAAGTCCATCTCAGGTATCCGCAAGCCGATATCATATACATTTGGCGCCAGATCACCAATTCCGGATACTCTCACGGTTCTCTGGTCTACTCTCTGCTCATCCTCGAATAAAACAACTTCTATCCGGTATCCGCCATCTCTATCGACTTTAACCGTCTGAGACGCAGACTTCGTCTTCCGTTTCAAGATGCTTCCCACGGTAACAGTCTCCTGATCCACAAGCAATCCTGAGTCCAGATCGAATGCCTTTAAGAGGAGTCTGGCATCCCCACTGCGATCCCCGCGATTCTCGATATAGGTGGTCACGTTCAGAAGAACATTTGCGCTTGCGACTCTCTCTTTCGATATATCGATATTAGCAATCCCGAGTTCGCTTCTCTCAAAATCTCGGATGCATCCGCAACTGATGACCGATAATAGCAGTATGCCTGCCAACAGCAGGATCCCAGTCTTCCGAATCATTGCTCTAATTATGGGGTGGCGGCATATAAAAGTTATCACGAGTCCGGGCACAAAGTTACCCTCTGGTGCTGGTGGTGGGTGTTTCGGTGACTTCAATGCATTCATCAACCGTCGGGCTGAGTTGGTGCTGAAGGCGGTCAGACTGCTTGCGGATGGACACCAGTTGAATGCAACAGAAATATATGGGGGGATAGACCATGCTGAAACCCCGGGAACACATGACCGCCCAGAACCGCTATCTGTAATCGGGAAGGAGAACGATGATATGAACACTACAACCACATTCCTCATCGGAGAGGTCCAGCAGCTTCGCGAACTTGCAGGAAAAGCTCGTAGGGTGCCGAGAGAAGGCTCGGAGGGGTGGAGCAAGAGCGAAGTAGATCCGATGGAATTGCTATCTTTATTCCCATCTTTACACTTAAAAGTGGGCTTAGTCCTGCGTGCGTACCAATTTCGGTCTCACGGTAACGGAAACGGAATTGTCTGGGCAATGCCTGAAGATATGCCGTTCCTCGAGACTGATAAGTGTCCTAAGCTGGAGGGCGTATTTCTCGAACCGCCAAGACCGCCCGGGGCTCTGGACAACTTCATGGATGCCATTGAAGGAGACGGATCACCATGGTCTTATTTATCTGCTTCGATCTTTGCCCGTGAGGCTGCCGAGTTTGGTGCGATATGGCATGGCGGTAGCTGGAGCACACACAGAATCATTGGCAGCGACCCATGGAGTGCCACCCAGCGTTCCGATCACCAAAGTTCACATGAACCTTCTGAGAACCCTGATAATTGGCACTGGTTAGAGCCAGAGCCATCGGAATGGATGCCAGAGGTTTGTGGGGCTGGTGATGTTGTGACAGTCACGTTTTACACCTTCAGCGGACTTGGTCGCGAGATTATATATCGCAATATAGACACGTACAAACCGGGTCGATACCGCTTCAAATCTAACGGAAAAGCGATAGCAGAGGGTCGCAGGGGTTATGTTTTCTAACATCCAAAATTCAGGAAGCAGGATAATCATGCCAGAAAAAACATTGTTATCAGAACTCGTAGACCGCCAGCAGGATGCCGTGACACACACCAGCGGTCCGCTCCTAATCCTGGCTGGTGCAGGCACCGGCAAGACCACCACTATCACCGCAAAGATCGCGTATATGGTGCAGGAACTCAGGGTGGACCCGGAGCAGATACTTGCTCTGACATTCTCCAGAGCAGCCGCAGCCAACATGAGAGCACAGGTCGATGAGTTGCTCAACGGGACGTCTGATGTGCATGTAAGCACGTTTCATTCGTTCTGCGCAGGGGTCATCCGTGACAATGCTGATAAGTGCGGAGTGCATCAGGACTTCTCGATCCTTGAGGATGTGGATACCGCGGTCATACTGCACAGGGACATGGGCGTGGGCATCAGGGATGCGCTGTTGTATACGTCATCGATCTCAAAGGCGAAGGACTTGAACATCACAATCGAGAAGCTCGAAGAGTTTGTGCAGCAGAAGAAAGAGGCGATCATCCCGCTGGAACCTGATTGTGACCGGTGGGAGCAGATATTCCGCGAGAACGCAACATTGATCAATACCTTTCACCTGCTGGATAAGCCTGGGCAGAAGGCGCAAAAGGAGGATAAGAAGCACTGGACCGCCTTCAATGACCTGTATCTGGAATATGGTAAATACCGGGACTTCGTGCAGGCATGGGCACAGTACGAGACCCGGAAAAGAGAGAGGAATTCCCTGGACTACGGCGACCTGAACGAGAAAGCATTACAGTTCCTGAATGCCTACGGTGCCGGTTGGGGTGCCGATATGTACCGCTACATCATAATCGACGAGTTCCAGGACACCAACTATGTTCAGTTTGAACTGATCAAGCTGCTTGCGGGGAAGGACAGGAACGTAACAGTGGTGGCTGACCCCAACCAGACAATCTACGCATTTAGAGGCGCATACACCAATAATATCCAGGAATACATACGATACTTCGATATTCAGCCGGATGACATAGTAGCCCTTGACGTGAGTTTCAGATCTACGGGCAGGATCCTCGGTGTATCCCACGACCTTATCATGCACAACTATCCAGAAGATGATGCGGGTTTGTGTGTCAGGATCCGGAACTTCGAGGGCGCAGAAGGCGAAAACGTCAACATCGCCGAGTGCATGGATGAAGATGAGGAAGCGCGGTATATCGCAACCGCGATCGAGGCGTACCTTGAGAGGGGGGTGAACCGGTCTGATATCGCCGTACTGTACCGCACACACGCACAGGGCAGGAAGATCCGCCAGGCGCTGGAGCAGAAGGGTCACAGCGTCCGTGTGAAGGACGACACCGATTTCTTAAAACAACCCGAGATCAAGACCGCCCTTTCATACCTGTATGTGCTTGACAATATCGCACACCCAAAAGCCAGAGGCACCGAAGGATGGTGGCGGCTGTTCCATTACAATCATGCCCTCGATACGGCAGACTCGATCCATATCGGCGAATATCTCAAAAAACATAGGGTAACATTCCAGGATGCGATCTACAACCATCCGGAGCTTCTAAATCTTTCGGCAGGGGGCGTGCAGATCGTCCGGCAGATGAGGGAGCGCATAGACCGCCTGAAAGAGAAACTCGTGCTGGACGTCTCTGATATCGTGCTTGAGGTTCTGGACGCTTCAGGTCTGTCACGCCAGTTCACGCTTGATAGCACCAGGCGGAGCAGGGAAGCCATGATGAACTTAAGAGACTTATATGCGATGGCTGAACGGTTCGAAGCTGCTCACGGCAAGGAACTTGGCGAGTTCATCGCATATCTTGAGATACTGGACGAGATGGGGAAGAATCCAGCCAGCGCAAGGATCGTTGCGGATGATGCGATAAGCCTCATGACGATCCACGCCTCAAAGGGTCTGGAATTCAAGGTGGTCTTCGTGACCAACATGGCTAAAGACAAGTTCCCCCTATCCAGAGGCGGTGTTGCACCCCTGATACCTGTCGAGCTCATGGAACACTACCGCGATATCTTTGAGCAGGACCACGGTTCAAAATCGAAATTAGCAACTGCGATCAGGGACAGGAAGCGGGAGATCAAGCTGGAAGAAGAACGCAGGCTCTGCTACGTTGCTATGACCCGGGCAAGGGAGCACCTCTGGCTGACACTCGCAACCCAGTACAACGGGCGGGAGCGGCTCCCGTCCATGTTCCTTGAGGAGATCGGATACGACAACTGGAGGGCAATGGACGCTTCCCGGCTGGATATTCCGGGCATCACCTACCTGCATGATGAGCAGATCAAATCCATGGAGACCGTGAGGGATAGCGAGCTGGAACGAGAGAAAAGACGCAGGAAACGGCTGATCACAGAATCCCTTGACGCGGGTTCGCTTGAGGAGAGTCTGGGGCATCTGCTGGCGTATCATGCGCTCAGGGATGGCGGCGGTAGTGGCGGAGGCGATCCGGGCAATGAGCCGGACTATTTCGAGATTATAACCCGCAACCATGCGGAACTGGACCCCTGCCCCCATGTCAGGGAGATCATCAAAAGAAACCGGGGTGACGAAGGGATGCCGGTTCCTGCGGGGATCACCTTCAGCGTCACGTCCATCAACACGTACCTCAGCTGCCCCAAAATGTATGAATTGCGTAACGTGTTGAATATGCCGATACGGGCTATGGAAACCCCAACCGGAGCGATGAACCTTGGGAGTTTTGTGCACCGTATTCTTGAGGAAGCTGTGAAATTAAAGGTTGAGAGCAGGGAGCAACTGGATGCGGTCTTCTCTGACCTTGCCAAAGAAGATGAGTGGAAGGGCGTCGATATCGAGAGGGTCAAACCAATGCTGGACGTCTTCTGGGAGCGCAACAGGGACAGCATCCGGAGCAACCTGATGGTGGAGCAGAAATTCACAGTGCCGCTCGGGGGTCATCTCTTCAAGGGGTTCATTGATCGGGTGGATCTGATACCCGGAACCGAGAACGAGGTGGAGATCATCGATTACAAGACCGGGGGTGAACCGGGACCGGGCGAGCGGTCAAGACAATTGTTGCTTTATGCGCACGGGTTCAGCCATCTGCATCCTGAATACACGGTGCGGAGGCTGAGTCTGGAACTGCTGTCAAAGCCGAAACCGCGGGTGTATGAGTTAAAGGGTGATGAATATGTGAGTTCGAGGGTGGCACCGCTGGATGCTGATGTGCTGGCGGAGATGGTGGATGTGGCGGAGAGGATTCTTCACGATTACCGGCACGGGTTTGCGCGGGTGGACGACGAGGGGCAGTGCAGGGACTGCGGGTATCGGCTGTATTGTGGGTGAATGTGCGAGGGGGGTTTTCCAGACCTTGGGTATTTGCATTCTCAACCATAGAAATTCTTTAATAGAAAAATGCCAGATATAACCTCGTTAGGCGTCATTGGATGAGGTGACTTTATTGGAACAAAACCAACTTAACTGGATTGCAGGATTTATCTGGAGTATCGCCGACGACGTGCTCCGCGATATTTATGTCCGCGGGAAGTATCGTGATGTAATTCTGCCGATGACGGTCATCCGTCGGCTGGATGCACTTTTGGAGCCGACTAAGGAAGATGTACTGAAGCTGAAGAAGCAGTTAGATGCCGCAGGCATCGCTAACCAGGATTATGCCCTCTGCCAGGAGTCTAAGCAGTCGTTCTACAATATCTCGCCCTTTACGCTCCGGGACCTGTTGGCACGAGGTAAACAGCAGCAGCTCAAGGCAGATTTTGAAGCGTACCTTGACGGCTTTTCTTCGAATGTGCAGGAGATATTGGACAAGTTCGCATTCCGTAACCAGATTCCCCGGCTGGTGGACGCAGACGTTCTTGGTTCACTGATCGAGAAGTTTCTAAACCCGGCAATCAACCTGAGTCCGAATCCAGTTTATGATGCGGGTGGCAACGAGAAACTGCCCGCTCTTGACAACCACGCTATGGGCACGATCTTTGAAGAGCTGATTCGCCGCTTCAGCGAGGAGAACAACGTGGAGGCTGGAGACTATTTCACGCCTCGTGATGTTGTCAGGCTCATGGCTGATCTGATCCTTCTGCCCATTGCTGACGAGATCAAGTCCGGCACCTATCTGGTCTACGACGGTGCCTGTGGCACGGGCGGGATGCTGACTGTGGCAGAAGAGCGGCTCGCGGAACTGGCGAGGGAACATGGCAAAGACGCATCCATCCACCTTTATGGTCAGGATAGTTAGGCAGAAACTTATGCGATCTGCAAGGCTGACATGTTGCTCAAGGGCGAAGGCGAGGAAGCAGAGAATATTAAGTTTGGCTCAACTCTCTCCGCCGATGCATTTCCTGCTCAGGAATTCGATTTCATGCTCTCTAATCCGCCTTACGGCAAAAGCTGGAAGGTCGATCTCGAGCGCATGGGCGGCAAGAAGGATATCCTCGACCGCCGCTTCGTCGTTGAGCATGACAGCGACCCTGAATTCAGCCTTATTACCCGTTCCGGTGAGGGACAGCTCATGTTCCTGGTGAACAAGCTCAGCAAGATGAAGCATAACACCCCGCTGGGCAGCCGCATTGCTGAGGTTCACAACGGATCGTCGCTCTTCACCGGTGATGCCGGACAGGGTGAGAGCAACATCCGCCGCTGGATAATCGAGAACGACTGGCTTGAAGCAATCATCGCTCTGCCTCTGAACATTTTTTATAACACCGGCATTGCGACCTACATCTGGGTGCTCACCAACCGAAAGCCCGACCACCGTAAGGGCAAGGTTCAGCTCATCGACGCCACCGAGTGGCATAAGCCACTTCGCAAGAACATGGGCAAGAAGAACTGCGAGCTTTCCACAGAGCACATCGAGCGGATCTGGGAAACTTTCCGCGATTTCGAGGAAGATGAACACTCAAAGATCTTTCCGAACGCTGCCTTCGGCTACCACAAGATCACAGTCGAGCGACCGCTGCGTCTAAGGGTGGACCTGTCAGACGAATCGAGACAGCGCTTCCGCCGGGCATGCGAAGAAGCAAAAGATGAAACACTGGCAGACCTCGCTGACCGCATGGCAGAAAGGCTCGGTTCTGGACCGCATACAAATTTTAATGTCCTGTTTACTCACACCTGCGCAGATGCAAGAGAACATGGCGTAAAACTCACCGCAAAGAGGAAGAAGCTGTTGCAGACCATGCTTGCGTCAACGGACGAAAATGCCGAGCCAGTCATCACGAAAATCCACAAACAGGGCATTGCAGAAGCCGATCCACTGCATGGTCTCTACGAGGTAGAGATTGACGGTAAGCCGCATGTAGTGGAATATGAATCGGCGGGCAAAGATCTCAAAGATAACGAGCAAGTACCGCTTTTGGAAGACGGTGGAATCGAGGCGTTCTTCCGTCGTGAAGTTCTGCCGCATGTACCGAATGCCTGGATTGATGACACAAAGACGAAGATCGGGTACGAGATCTCTTTCACTCGCTACTTCTACAAACCGGAAAAGCTCCGAACACGGGAGGAGATCACGGCTGATATCCGGGCGCTGGAAGCCGAGTCGGAAGGGTTGCTGGAGAAGATTGTTGGAGAAGGCGATGAAGACTGAAGGCACCCATCCCGAACAGCCCTGCGGTGAGATCATTCTCTACCAGACAGAGGACGGTAGGACGCGGATTCAGGTGCGGATGGGGGATGAAACGGTCTGGTTGACCATCGCGCAGATGGCAGAACTGTTTCAGGTCGATAAGTCCGGCATATCACGCCACCTGAAGAACGTGTATGACACCGGGGAACTGCTCCCGGAGGCAACTGTTGCAAAATTTGCAACAGTTCGGATGGAAGGGGATCGGTCTGTTCAGCGGGAACTGGAATATTATAATCTCGATGCCATTATTTCTGTTGGCTATCGCGTCAACAGCATTCGCGGCACACAGTTTCGGATATGGGCTACACAGCGCTTGCGGGAGTATATCATCAAAGGGTTCACTCTGGATGATGAACGCCTCAAGGAAGCCGGTGGAGGGAACTATTTTGATGAACTCCTCGCACGAATCCGCGATATTCGATCCTCGGAAAAGGTCTTCTGGCGCAAGGTGCTCGACATCTATGCCACAAGTATCGACTACGACTCGAAAACCGATATCTCACGCGAATTCTTTGCTGTTGTGCAGAACAAGATGCGCTGGGCAGCGCACGGTCACACCGCCGCTGAAATCGTGGCATCTCGGGCAGACGCATCAAAACCCAATATGGGTCTCACTTCATGGACTGGCGGCAAACCGTCCCAGACCGATGCCGAAGTCGCCAAGAATTATCTCAGCCACGATGAACTGGACATCCTCAATCGCATCGTCACCATGTACCTCGAATTCGCCGAGTTACAGGCACTTAATCGTAAACACATGTATATGCGCGACTGGATCTCCAAGCTGGACGATTTTCTGCGTTTGAGCGAACGGGATATTCTCCTTCATGCCGGTTCCGTAAGTCATAAAGAAGCAATTGAGAAAGCTCGTAAGGAATATGAAACGTTTCATACCCGCCAAATTGAACAGCCTTCTCTCGTCGAAAAACATTTCCTCGAAGCGATAAAGGATGTAAAAGCCCTGGAATCAGAGAAAAAGAAGAATGGGGAAAGCGAATGAAACTGAAAACCTATCCTGAATACAAGGATTCCGGTGCGCCGTGGTTAGGGGAGGTTCCAGAGCATTGGGGGATTCGAAAAATCAAGTATCTTTTTTCGGAAAGGGTGCAAAAAGGATTTCCCGATGAACCGTTATTAGCTGCTACACAAACCAAAGGCGTCGTACAAAAAGATCATTATGAACACAGAACTGTTTTAGCTCAGAAAGACCTTCATCTGTTAAAGTTTGTTAAGTTAGGAGATTTTGTAATAAGTTTACGATCATTTCAGGGTGGGATCGAATATGCATATCACCAAGGAATAATAAGTCCGGCTTATACGGTCATGGTTCCAACTTCACCAATAATCTCAAATTATTTTAGACATCTGGCTAAATCGAGAACATTCATTGGATTGCTTAAGACTTGCGTGACCGGTATAAGAGAAGGTCAAAATATAGACTATACACGTTTGCGCCGTTCATCAATTCATTTGCCTTCAGAAGTCGAACAAAACCAAATCGCTCGATTTCTCGACCATAAAACCCGCCTGATCGCCAACTTCATCCGCAACAAAGAGCGGCTGATCGAGCTTTTGCAGGAGCAGAAGCAAGTCATCATCAACCGCGCCGTCACCCGCGGCATCGATCCCAATGTCCGCCT
>JAYEFK010000175.1:0-4298 GCA_034658575.1 Methanobacteriota archaeon | reverse complement strand
TGGATGAGCTTGTGTTTTTTGAGACGTTGGTTTGTTTTGCAAGCGCCCGGTGTGAATATTTACAAAAGGTGATACCCAACTGTTAGTCGGTGATGTTGATGTCAGAAACTATTGCAGAAGTTAACATAGAGTATGTCCGGGTGCAGTTCCTGAGAGCTATCTCGAAGATGCATACCATATCGCGGTTGCTGTGATAAACGATATGGATTGTATTCTGAGTTGGAACTTCAGACATATCGTAAGGCGGAAAACCAGGGACATAGTCAAGATGGTAAATACAGTAAACGCATTCAGACATATAGAGATAATGACGCCGGCAGAATTGTTGTAGGAGGTAGAAAATGGCTAAAATTGCAGAAAAAGAGATGGAAACGATAATACAAAGAGCAGAAGCAGAATTCCCTCACGACCCGGCTTTGCAGCAGGTTCATATCGCAAGAAAAATCATCGCCAGAGAAGCGGAACTCGATGGTTTTAGTTTTCTTGAATATGTTAAATCGCTTGGGAAGCGGGTTGGAAACGTCTATCAAAGTCACAGCGTATAAATAGATCGCCAACATCCAACCTGAATCAGGCGACGCCCCGCGTGAGAGCCGAAGCATCGAGCACGATTGCATCGTAGCTGACCCCGCCATCTGGCATGGCGAACAATGTCACATATAGAAACGAGAGGATAATATGGCAGCGACGGCAGCAGTAAAAGAGATATTTGAAGCGTTGCCGCATATCAAAAGAACGGGTGCGAAACACCCGTGGTTTGATTTTGATTACGAAGCCGATGTGTTATATGTGAGTCTGGAACGCTCCCAAAGGGCAACTGATACGGATATACTGGATGACGGTGTATTTCTGCGACTTCGGGATAAAAAAATAGGTAACTACTCAGGTATGTTGATCGGTCTCCCGATTGCGATCCTGTATTTTCTGGCAAGAAAAATAACCGCAGAGGGCGCAGAGGAACGCAGAGCACTTAACCGTTTATTTCCCCTCTGCGCCTCTCCGCGTCCTCTGCGGTTAAATTCCCGGTTTGGTTACAATACCCCCATATCCCGGGTAGTCCCTGCATAGTGAAGTCCCCTGATAGTGGTTTTAGGTACCTGAGTAGTTACAAAAATAGTTGGGATAACCATAACGAATATCAGCAAGAAATTTAAGGGATATGATCGGAGTCCGGAATTGTAAATGTGCAGTAAAATTGGGAATGTGGGCGAGGGCAGCTCGAACGTGGTTGACCTGATCAGGGCTGGCAAGGTCGATCCGATCATCAACAAGCCGGAAGCCAGACAGGGGAGGCGCGATGGGTACGAGATCAGGCGTGCTGCTGTTGATTTTAGCGTGCCGTACATCACAAACGATTTGAGACTCGCGGTTGCGGCAGGGGATGCGATCACGGTTGCTGCCGGGAAGGATGGAATTGGAGTGAAGTCGATACGGGAATCCGGTTACCCATAAAACTAAATAATATGGGAAACAAGATTCCCATACAGGTGCAATTATAGTGAATATACTGAAGTACAATCTCCACTGGAAAGAAGATTTCAGGTACCACTACGAGATAAAGCGGGATTTGTTCCACGAGATCTATCCTTATGTAGATGCAAGGCAGATCATAGGGGTGATTGGTCTGAGAAGAACCGGGAAGACTGTGTTATTGAAACAGTTCATCGATCACCTGATAAGAGAGGGCGAGAGAAGAGTCCGAATACTCTACTTTTCCTTTGACGAGGGCGCGGTTTCCATAGAGGACGTCATTGCGGAGTTTCAGGCGAGGATGGGTGTGGAAATCGCTGATGCCGGTAGGGTTTACCTATTCCTCGATGAGATCCAGAAGCTTGCTGGCTGGCAGAATCAGATAAAATACTACTATGATACTTATCCGAATCTGAAGTTCTTTGTTTCCGGATCATCGTCGCTATTCTTAAGGAGAGGTGCAGAAGAGTCCCTTGCTGGCAGGATTTTTCTTTTTAAACTGCCTGTGCTCAGTTTCGCTGAATTTCTCAGGTTGAAGGGAGAAGAAGATATGGTCAGGAAGCCAGAGGTCTTCAAGGAATTCCTGAAGGATCAGGTGCTTCAATACGCCAGAAGACAGCTTCCTGAGCTCGTTACTGCTGACGAACCTTTCATTAGCATGTATATGGAGTCGATCATCGATAAGATCGTATACGAGGATCTGCCCGGAATATTCCCGATAGAATACGGAGACGCTCTTAAACGGATACTCAAGATCGTGGCATCGCATCCAGGCATCATCACTGATTACTCGGCTCTCGCAAACGATCTGGGAATAAGCAGAAAAACGCTATCGGGATACATCTACTATCTGGAGCGTGGATTTCTGATACAGAAGTGCTACAACTTCTCAAAGAACCGTCTGACAAGTGAGAAGAAGATGAAGAGGCTGTACCTCTCAAGCACCACGCTGCTATTCCAGTTGTGCGAAGACTCTGGCACCGGTAGGGCGGTTGAGAACCTTATAATAAATTCATCTCATGCACGGTTTTTCTGGAGAAAAGGTACATCAGAGGTAGATTGTGTCCTTTCTGAGGGAGACTCCATCCTGCCCATCGAATCCAAATATAAAGACGGCATCCGAAAAAAAGAGATAAAAGGACTCTTGAAATTTCTTAAGGAGTTCTCTCTTGATGCGGGCTATGTTGTAACAAAAGATACGGCGGCAGAAACGGAGATCGACGGTAAGCGGATAACATTTATACCACTATGGAGATGGCTATTGCACTGACCCCAAAAGCTCAGGGTCTGCCCCTGATCCTCTGCCCTCGCGTACCCGCTTCGGCGGTGCTGGTGGCGGGATCGCGCGCTTGATAAAACCCCCGCCCTACCCGATCTTGAACCTGAGAAGCGCAGCCATCCCGCCAAGCGCATCGAGCCGATTTCCCGGCTCAAACTCTGAACTTAAGACGACGACCCGCCCCTGCATCTGCTCGACCCGCCGCAGGAGGTCGTCGGCATCGATGCCGGATTTTACTTCCGACTCTTCTCCGCCCCCAGTTCTGCCCCCTACTTCATCTCCTGCTCCGCTCCCTGTCACCGCTCCTTGCACTGCCCCGGATCCTGCCTCCCGGAAGTTCCGCAACGTCTCATCAACGATCAGCAGCGTCTCGATCGCACCAAGTTCGAGCGCAGCCATAACCTCGGCACTCCCGTAAGCGCATTTGCCATTTGTGGAGATCTCCCGCATCAGCGCATCCATCATCTCAGTCTCCCGCCCGATCCTTGATTCCTGCACGATCCTGTCAACCGCGCCCCGCCGCAGGACCTCGATAAACCCGGGCATTCCCGTTGATACGGTATCTACAAGTACCGCACGTGCCGCGATATCCGGATTTGAGGATTGCAGATACTCCATGAAATCTTCTTTTATGAATCCGGGTCCTGCAATGATGATTGCGTGGTCTTCGCCGCCTGCAACAGATTTGCTGAGCGCATCTGCTGCCGACGCGAAGAACTCGTGCGTGAAATCGCCGCCCTGTTTCCCGGACGGCTTGGTGACCTGCGATACCCGATCCACGCCAAAATGCCGGACGCGCCCGATCTCTGCTTCTCCTGACTCGACTGTGATGATCGTCACGCGTGGGCGGTTGGAGAGGGCTTTCGCTTCCTCGATCCGTTCGAGCTGATCCGGCTTCCAGTGCTTTGTGATGCCGACCATCGAGCCGATCTCGACGTTGATGGTGTGATACTCGCCGGTATCGACCCCGCTCCTGATGACGCCGCGTACACGGAGCCGGTTCGAGAACCGGTGGAACTCCATCCCGGAAACCTCGATCGTGAGGTGAACCGACTTCTTTTCAGCCGCTTCCGGGCGTATCTTGTCGGTTGCCCCCTCAACCCTCCGTTTCGTGAACGCTGATACGAGATCTCTATTCTCGATTATGTATTTCAGGTGCCAGAGATCATCAAGCGTTTCGGGAACAAGTTCGATTACGCCCTCGCGTCTCTTCAGTTTCTGCCGTCTAATCTTCATCGTTGCTACTCGTATTTGCGCTTCTGGTACAACTCTTTTCCGCATGGCCTGCCCGGCACTATCTAAAAATCCAGTGATTTTGTAGCGGTCAGCTGGATGCATAACAACGCTATTGACGTAAACGACATCGGTAGGGGGTACAACCACAGAGAGCACAGAGGAACACAGAGGATCGGTTTAACAACTCTGTGCTCTCTGTGTCCTCTGTGGTTAAATCCGGTGGCTTTTACCGCTTGTATGGGATCAAATCGACCGCAACAAAAATCCAGTGATTTCACTGAATAATTCGATTGTGCCGGCCTGCCCAATGGGG
>JAYEFK010000174.1:0-4328 GCA_034658575.1 Methanobacteriota archaeon | reverse complement strand
GTGCCGCATCGATGCCGACCATCTCGAAGAGTTCCATGTACTCGGATCGATCGACCTTGGCGATGACTTTCTTTGCGCCGAGTTGCTTTGCGAGCAGCAGGCAGAGAAGGTTCTTCTCGTCGCTGTCTATCGTTGCGATGACCACATTCATCGCACCCACACCTTCTGACCGCAGAAGCGCTTCATCGGTGCCGTCACCGTGCAGAACCAGTGCACCGGAAAGCGCACCTGCGATCTCCAAACACCGATCCCCGTCTGCCTCGATGATCTTGAGATCGACATCGCCGCGCTCTGCGAGCAGACTTGCAAGGTAGAACCCGACAGTGCCAGCGCCAACGATCATTACCTTGCTACGCATGTTCGAGCCGCCGCCAAACATCTTCTCGAGCTCCATTATGGATTCCTGCTTTCCAATGACGATTATATGGTCACCTTCGTGCATGACATCGCTGCCGTGTGGAATCAGGACGTCCTTTCCCCTGACAAGCGCGCTGATGACGCAGCAATCAGGAATCTCCGCATCCGCAAGCGATATCCCATCGAATATCGTATCCCTGCCAACCTTGAACTCCACCATCTTGACCCTGCCATCAGCGAATGCTTCCATACCGACCGCAGATGGCACCGATATGATCCCTGCGACCTCTGATGCAAGCGTCAGTTCAGGGCAGATCATATAATCCATGCCGATCTCTTCCCTGTGAGTAGTCGGCTTGTTTATATAGTCAGGATTCGAGACTCTGGCTATCGTCGTGCACGCCTTCTTATCCTTTGTTAGCAACTTTGTAGCGATGCAGGCGACGACATTGATCTCATCGTTGCCTGTAACAGCAACCACAAGGTCTGCTGGCAGAACCTGCTTTAAGATGCTTACATTGGCACCATTTCCTTGAATGACCTGCACATCCAGTTTACCTGCTCTTTCGCAGGATTCTTCCCTCCTATCGACGAGGATGACATCGTTATTCGCATACAATGCTTTTGCGATCGAGTATCCTACCTCCCCTGCACCGATAATTACGATTTTCATCCGTGTTTAAAGCCCCATCGCCTTGTTCGTCATCGTAATCGATCGCACCGCATCGCTCTCGGTCTCAGTCATAGCCCGGATGCAGTCGATGTTCTCAGGTATTACGTCAGATTCCTGGTGGATCGCCTGGAATAGATACAACTCGCAATCAGAGATGTTGACCGACTCCTCCCAGATACAGTTCTCCCACATATCGCTACGCGGGCGGTTCATATCGCGTGCCAGTTCCATAACCTCCGCGGTCGAAGCCATCCCCTCAGCTATGAGCCGGATCCTTGAGTTCTCATCGAGAGCCTCGAGCACATCCTCAGACGTACACGCCTCTTTCAGGTCCACATTCACGATATGCAGGTGCATAAGCGTCGTTGGAACCTTGATCGCAACGGTATCGATATCGATCTCGGGAAGCACGGTCTTCACATCAGGTCCATGATGGGACGGCATCTTCAGTTCAGGCACGATCGCATTGATCGGACCTTTCTTGACGTCAGGGGGATCCGCGGATCGCCTGCAGAGCGTCGCACGCACCTTCTTGACACCGAACTCGACATCGAGCGTTGAGAGGACCCTGGACAGTCCTGTTGTGTTGCAGGAGACGACCCTTGCATAATCGCATCCGAATGCCTCGTCGTAGTTCGAGTGCGCATTAAACGAGATTCCCGCGAGTTCGTGGTCCTCTCCGCCCTGCCACATCGCTTTTATGTTGGCAGCATCGTAGAGTGCCTTGTTAGGTGCGGCAATCTTGTTAGGCGTGCAGTCCACAACAACGTCCCCTATCTCGAGCATATCCTCAACCGTGCCGCTCACTTCCATTCCGGCAGCCTCAAAGTCGGGTTCCCTGCCAGCAAGCACGTACAGGGGATATCCCTTCTCAAATGCCATCCGAGCCTCGAAGTTCGGGCGCGTCTTTGCCACACCCGCGACTTCCATATCCGACTGGAGCGCGGCAGCGTCTGCTACACGCTTTCCAATCGTTCCATAGCCATTTACCACAACTTTTACAGACATAGTTATCCCTCTATGGTCGCTTTTTCACTGGTTATATCTATTTCGCTGATTCGTCCGTGCACGGTTGTTGCGTCTCCAAGGATGCTGCGTAGTTCGATCGCATCACCGTTCACCTTGATGTACACGACATCCTCTGCAAGAACTGTTCCGTCCGGTTTTACCACTTTTAGTTCACACATGAGTTTGGGTATGTCAGTTCAGTAGATAAAACTTTGCGCCGACTTCGTTATACCGGCACTGCCTTGCCCGCGACCTACCGGAACCAAACAGGGAATTTAAACAGGGGAATTTAACCACAGATCATGCGGGGGGTGCAGAGATTCCCCTCCGCGCCCCACTGCGCTCTCTGCGGTTATTTTTATTGACAGAGAACACCGTATCGATCAACATATCTGAGTAGTTACTCTTAATAAAACAAAGTCTGAATGATGATCCTGAGATACAGAACAGTGGTCGCTTGCCTGATGCTGTGCATATCAGTATCAGCACCCGGGTGCATCACTGAAGATAATGATACTGACGATACCGGTGATAACGAGGCGCACAAAATGACAGATCTTAGCAATAAAACGATACTGATGGTTATCGCGCCATCGGATTTCAGGGACGAGGAACTGTTCGTCCCAAAAGAATTTTTCGAGAAGAACGGGGCAGAGATCACGATAGCATCTGACAGGAAGGGAACAGCGAAAGGGATGCTTGGCGGGACTATGTCGGTCGATCTTTCCGTATCCGAAGTCGCTGTCAGTGATTATGATGCCGTCGTCTTTGTCGGGGGTTCGGGCGTTGAATCGCATAAACTCTACGAGGACGAGGCGTACCTGAAACTGGCAGCGGATGCGGAGAATTCCGGAAAGGTCATCGGTGCGATCTGTCTCGGTCCGATGGTTCCTGCTGCTGCTGGCATCCTGTCAGGAAAGAATGCGACCGTCTTTGAAAGCGGCGCAGCATACATCACCGGGAAGGGTGCCAAATACACAGGAGCGGTAGTGACCCGGGACGGCAGGATCGTCACAGGGGAAGGTCCTCATGCGGTAGAGGAGTTTGCGCGGACGGTTGCCGGGGCACTGACACCTGGGTGATTGAGAATCCATGACAACACCACATCTCGATCCATGGGCATCCTCCGGCATTGACGACTATTCGAAGTTATTCGAGGAGTTCGGGATACAACCATTCGAGGAACTCCTCCCGCATATCCCGGATCCGTGTCCGTTCATGCGAAGGAGAATCATTTTCGGTCACAGGGGTTATGAGCCGGTACTGGACGCGATCATCCACAAAAAGCCTTTTGCGGTGATGAGCGGTTTCATGCCGTCGGGGAGAAACCATCTCGGAAACAAGATGGTGATGGAGGAGATCATCTGGCATCAGCGGATGGGCGGCGATGCATTCGTCGGGATTGCCGATATGGAGGCGCACTCTGTCCGCGGGATGTCGTGGAAGGACTGCCGGCGGATCGGAGTCGAGGATTATGTCCTCAGTCTGATCGCGCTCGGATTTGAACCTGACGGGCACATCTATTACCAGTCAGAGTGCTCTGATGTACGCGATCTTGCATTCGAACTCGGCACGAAAACGAATGTGTCCGAACTCTCCGCGATCTACGGGTTCAGCGGCGAAACGAGCATCGCACACCTCCAGAGTGCGCTTGTGCAGAGCGCGGACATACTCCAGCCGCAGATCGGGAGATATGGCGGTCCAAAGCCGGTCGTGATCCCGGTCGGCGCTGATCAGGACCCGCACATCAGGCTCGTGCGCGGGCTTGCAAGCAAGATGCGGATGTTCAGGTGCGAGATCAGGTCGGTTCACGATGTGCAGCATTACACAAGTGTGGAGAGTGCAAACGGGATGCGGATCTCCAAGCATGAGGTCTACGAGAGCACCGGGCAGTATATCAGCGTGCGCGGCAAATCCGCACCGAAGGCAGCACTATCAGCAGTGGCATCAGCCATCGATAGCATGGGTTACGATGTGAAGCAGTACGAAGAGCATCTCGATATCTTTGTAGACAGCGGCGACGACAAAGTCGTTACAGGCAGTGTCGATGCACGTCTCTTCGAGATGATCGAATCTGTCGTGCAGAGAACCGAGATCGCGTTTAGGGGCTACGGGTTCGTGCCGCCGGCAGCGACCTACCACAGGTTTATGAGCGGACTTCAGGGCGGGAAGATGTCAAGCAGCGTTCCTGAGAGCATAATCGCACTGACCGAGCCGCCAGAGGATGCTTTCGCGAAGGTGAAGAATGCAAAGACCGGTGGCAGAATGACGCTTGATGAGCAGAAGCGGC
>JAYEFK010000173.1:0-16376 GCA_034658575.1 Methanobacteriota archaeon | reverse complement strand
ATAGTGAATGGCACAATCGGAAAATCCGAGTGTTATCACTGTATCCGCAAGTTTTAACGCAAGCGTCGACGGCAGAGCCGTTACCGCAGAGGCTCGGAGCGGTCTTAAAACTCCGCGTCCTCTGCTCTCCCTGCGGTGATAAAACACTCGGATTTTTAGACAGTGCCCATCCGGGAAGGTCGACAACCTCTCGGAAACCCAATACTTAAACCCAACTTTGCGCATAACAACCCTACATGGCATTCTCACCGGTACTAACATCGAAAGCCCTCTGGCAGCTCAGGGTCCGGAAAAGACCCTTTGTCCTGTCCCACGGGATCAATGCGAGATGCAACCTCCGTTGCAAGTTCTGCGAGTACTGGAAGGAGGAGGGCGCGGAGATGGAGACCGGAGAGATATTCAGTCTCCTCGATGAGGCAAGATCCTTTGGAATCGGGGTCTACAATGCATGGACTGCCGAGCCGCTTCTGCGAAAGGACCTTCCTGAAATCCTCAAGCACGCCCATGACCTCGGGATGGTGACCTCGCTCATAACCAACGGAAAACTCCTGAAGAAGCGAATCCCGGATCTATCGGACCTCGATTACCTGTCAGTCTCCCTTGACGGGATAAAGACATTTCGGGAGATCAGGGGATTTGAATTCGATTGCGTGCTGGACGGGATAATGGACGCGAAGGAGGCTGGTCACAGCATCCTCTTAAACTGCGTGATCAGCGGAAAGAATCTGGACGAGATCAGGAATCTGGTATATCTGGCGCGTGATCTCGGTGTCCGGATATCATTCGAACCGATCCATGAGTTTGGCGGGATATCGGGCAAGGTCTGGGAGGAGATCGGGATCAGGGACCGGAGCGCGTACAGAAGGGCGGTCGATCAGATCATCGGACTTAAGAAGAACAAGTTCCCGATCATCAATTCCCTGACGTACCTTGAGATGGTAAAGAACCTGAAACCCGATTTCAGGTGCCACGCCAGCGAGATCGTCCTCCATGTCACTGCCGATGGCAGGATCGAGAACTGCCGGGTCTGCCGGACGCATCTCGGGGATGTGAGCGACGGCATTCTGAACGTCTGGAAGTCGTCAAAAGACCTGCGGAAAATGGCGTCAGAGGGCTGTGGTGGGTGCTTATTCTTCGGATACGTTGAAAACAGTCTCCTTTATGAGTTTAAGCCGGAAGTACTAGCGCATTACGAGTGGGTGTGACCGGCATTCCGGTCAAGGGATCTGTCAGTCTATCCGCAATCTTTTTATAGAAGTACTATCAGTTGGAATATAACAATTATGGAGGCTCCTAATGGCTGGACAGATCACGCAACCAATAATGATGATAGACCCAAGTAAGGAACATGTACGTGGAAAGGATGCATTGCAGATGAATATTACCGCTGCCATGACAGTGTCAAACATGGTAAAATCTACGTTTGGCCCAAGTGGCATGGACAAGATGCTCGTAGATGTGGCAGGGGACGTCACAATCACCAATGATGGTGAGACCATTCTACGCAAGATCGCTGTGGAGCACCCAAGCGCAAAAACGATCGTTGCTGTTGCAAATACACAGGAAAAGGAAGTCGGGGATGGTACCACTACGTCTGTTATGTTTGCAGGAGAACTGCTTAAAAATGCAGGCGAACTGCTGGAGCGGGGTATCCATCCAACAACGGTCATTGCAGGGTATAAACTGGCAGAACAGAAATCACAGGAAATTTTAGGCGAACTTGCAATCGATGTCGCAGAGGATGACACCGATCTTCTGCAGAACATCGCAGCAACCGCAATGGTCGGCAAAGCCATCGCGTGTGATGATCTGGCACCCCTCTGCGTACGTGCAATACAACTCATTAAAAACGGGGATATTGATGTCTTTAATAACGTCAGGATCCAGCAGAGCGTCGGTAAAAGCATCGAGGACACCGAACTGATCACAGGTGTCGTGATCGACAAGAGGCGTGTGCACGATGCGATGCCAAAACGCGTCAATGATGCACATATCGCGCTGCTGACATCAGGCATAGAATTCCGAAAGTTTGCCAAGGCGCCAGGCGGAAAGAGCAACGAAAAGATGAAAGTAACCTCTGCTCTACAGTTGGAGGAGATGTACGCCGGGGAGGAGTCCGCTATCAAGTCAGATATCGATAGTCTCTACAATATCGGCGTGAATGCCGTCTTCTGTACCCAGAGTATTACCGAGTCTGCGCAAGGATATCTTGTCAAACGCGGCATCCTGGGGGTTGCGCGGGTCAATGACAACGACCTGGAAGCGATCTCACGTGCCACTGGCGCAACGATCCTCTCAAACATTGTGGATGTGGAGGAGAGCGATCTCGGCACGGCAGGTACTGTTGAGGAGAGGGGCGCGGAGGATGAGGAGCTGATCTACATAAAGGACTGCTTGGATCCCAAGACCGTTTCCATCGTCGTTCACGGCGGCACAGAACATGTTCTGGATACCGTCGAAGGCGCGATTGGCGATGCGCTGCGGGTTGTGGCTGATGTTGTCAAGTCCAATACGGTCGTTGCCGGCGGAGGCGCTTATGAGACCGAACTTTCACTCCGCCTCAAGGAGTATGCCAGAACGATCGGCGGCAAGGAGCAACTCGCGGTCGATGCGTTCGCGGACGCCCTGGAAACGATCCCGCACACACTCGCAGAGAATGCTGGGCTTGACTCGACCGACATGATTGCCATGCTCAAAGCGAAGCATATAGCCGGCGGCACAACATCCGGTATCGATGTGTACAACGGCAAGGTCATCGATATGTACGAAAATGGTGTCATCGAGCCGCTACAGGTGAAGACCCAGTCCCTGAAATCCGCTACCGATGCCACGGTCATGATCCTCAAGGTCGATGATGTGCTCGCATCCGAGCGCAAGGAACTGGCTCCGGCACCGGGACAGGCACCACATGACTATGACCGATTCTGAGATCGAGGAGTCAGAGGAGTCAGGCGCTTTGGAAGTTGGTGCCGCCGAGAGTGCGGATGCAGGCACAGACGCAGAATCGCTTCAGGCGTTGAAAGAGCAACTCACGGAATGCGAGGAGAAGGCAGACTCGCATTTCGACCGCTTGCAGAGATTGCAGGCGGATTTTGCGAATTACAAGAAGAGAGCCGCGAAAGAGACGGTCGAATCTATCGAATACGCAAACGAATCGCTCATCTTGTCGATCCTCGACGTGGTCGACAATCTTGAGCGGGCTCTTAACTCTATTCAGCAGGATCATGATGTGGACCACATCAAAAAAGGACTAAAGATGATCCTGCGGCAGTCTTATGACGTGCTCGAGAAGGAAGAGGTCTTCCCGATCGAGTCGGTCGGTGAGACATTCGATCCTTACCTGCATGAGACGATCGCCCGGGTGAAGTGCGACTCTGAAAGTGGCATCATCGTTGAGGAACTGCAGCGCGGGTACAGATTCAAATCAAAGGTGATCCGCCCCTGTATGGCCAAGGTGGCAGAGTAAGCCTAACAACGTTTGAACAGGCTGGACAGACCCGGCACCGGTGTGGAACCGAACAAGGAAATTTCAATTTCAATCGCAGGGGCTCACGAATCCAATAGATATTTAGTACATCGGAACCTTTTGTGAAGCGATCATTTAACATTGATGGAAGCATTAATTGAGGTATCGATGAAGCATACTGTCAGCAGGAGATAAAATGGAACTTGCAACAATCGGACGCGGAGATTTTACGCTCGGATTCAAACTCGCAGGTGTGAGAAAGACGTACGAAGTCACCGAGGATACGATAGAACCGACAGTGCGCAAAGTACTCGATGATCCGGACGTTGGAATACTGGTCATGAATAACGATGATGCTTCGCTTCTTCCGGATGCGCTGCAATCGGTGCTCGACGAATCGGTCGTGCCGACTGTGGTTCTGGTCGGGGGCGGAGAGACTACCCAGTTACGAGAAAAAATAAAACAAGCAGTAGGTGTTGATCTTTGGAAATAAAAGGAACTATATACCGGATAGCAGGACCGGTCGTGACCGTCATCGATGTACCCACAAAGATGTATGATGTGGTCAAGATCGGCAACGAGGGGCTCATGGGTGAGGTGATAGGTATCGAGGGCGACAAATCGACCATTCAGGTGTATGAGGACACATCAGGCATCGCGCCGGGTGAGCCTGTCGAGAACACGGGTATGCCGTTATCTGTTGAACTTGGACCGGGGCTCCTTGAGAGTATTTACGATGGAATCCAGCGCCCGCTTCCCGTGCTCATGGAGATGATGAAGAGCGATTTCATCGAGCGCGGCGTCACTGCTCCCGGGCTTGACCGTGATAGGGTGTGGGAGTTTACCCCGGTCGTCACAAAAGGCACTGAAGTTAAGGGCGGAGACATCATCGGAACGGTTCCGGAGACCCATATCGAACACAAGATCATGGTTCCGCCGAACGTGTCAGGGGTCGTCGATGATATCAAATCGGGGTCGTTTAAGGTGACCGATTGCGTATGCCGGCTCACGGACGGTACTGAACTAACATTGATGCAGAAGTGGCCCGTACGTGCGCCAAGACCGTCTCGTAAGAAACTGATGCCGAATATTCCCCTGATAACAGGACAGAGGATCCTTGACGGACTCTTCCCGATTGCAAAGGGCGGGACTGCCGCGATTCCGGGACCTTTCGGATCCGGTAAGACCGTTACCCAGCAGCAACTTGCAAAGTGGAGCGATACCGAGATCGTGGTCTATATCGGGTGTGGCGAGCGCGGGAATGAGATGGCTGATGTCTTAAACGAATTCCCTGAACTTGCTGATCCGAAGACCGGAAATCCGCTGATGGAACGAACCGTCTTGATCGCAAACACCTCAAACATGCCTGTTGCCGCGAGAGAGGCGTCAGTGTACACAGGAATGGCAATCGCCGAGTATTACCGGGATATGGGTTACGATGTTTCCCTGATGGCTGATTCCACATCAAGGTGGGCAGAGGCGATGCGTGAGATCTCATCGCGACTTGAAGAGATGCCTGGCGAGGAAGGGTATCCTGCATACCTCTCTGCCAGACTGTCAGAGTTTTATGAGCGCGCAGGAAGGGTTGACACGCTCTCAGGGCTTACCGGATCGGTCACTGTGATCGGCGCGGTATCCCCGCCGGGGGGAGACTTCTCTGAGCCGGTGACGCAGAACACACTCCGCATCGTCAAGGTCTTCTGGGCTCTCGATGCGAAACTCTCACAGAAGAGGCATTTTCCGTCGATCAACTGGCTCGAGAGTTACAGCCTGTACACTGATCTTCTATCAGACTGGTACAACGAGCAGGTATCGCCTGAATGGCTGCACCTGCGTGGTGACGCTATGGAGATACTACAGAAGGAGTCTGAACTCCAGGAGATCGTGCAACTCGTCGGTTCGGATGCGCTTCCCGAGGATCAGCAACTGACGATGGAGGTTGCCAGGATGCTTCGAGAAATTTTCCTGCAGCAAAACGCATTCCATCCGGTCGATACGTTCTGTACGATGGAGCACCAGTATGGATTGATAAAAGCGATCTTAAAGTACTCGGATGTTGCGAACAACGCTCTGGAAAGCGGAGTTCCACTTGAGGATATCATCTCTGTGAAATCAAAGGACGATCTATCAAAGGTCAAGTTCGAGGAAGAGCTTGATAAGGAACTGGACAAGGTTCTCGCCACGATGGATAAGGAGTTTGAGACGATGCGGGAGGCAGTGAAATGAAGGAATACAAGACGATCAATGAGGTATCAGGACCGCTTATCTTTGTGGAGAAGACCGAGCCCATCGGATTCAACGAACTCGTGTACATCAAACTGGAAGACGGAACCACGAAGCGCGGGCAGGTTCTCGACACCTCCAAGGATATCGTCGTGGTTCAGGTCTTTGAGGGCACAGGCGGCTTGAACCGGAGTTGCGGTGTCAGGTTCACAGGCGAGACCATCAAACTGCCTGTATCGATCGACCTCCTTGGACGCATCCTTTCAGGATCAGGAGACCCGCTCGATGGCGGTCCGAGAATCATTCCCGAAGACCGGATCGATATCGGCGGCGCTGCCATGAACCCTTATGCGAGAAAGCAGCCTGAGGATTTCATCCAGACCGGCATCTCCACGATCGATGGGATGAACACGCTTGTGCGTGGGCAGAAACTGCCGATCTTCTCTGGTTCAGGGCTTCCCCACAACGACATCGCTCTTCAGATCGCAAGGCAGGCGAAGGTGCCCGGATCAGAGGAGGCGTTTGCTGTGGTCTTCGCTGGTATGGGGATCACGAACGAGGAGGCGCAGACATTCATGCAGGATTTCGAGCGGACAGGGGCTCTTGAGCGTGCTGTGGTCTTCTTAAATCTCGCAGACGACCCTGCGGTCGAGCGGATGATCACGCCGAGACTTGCGCTTACTGCTGCCGAGTATCTCGCTTACGAGCATGATATGCACGTACTTGTGGTGCTCACTGACCTTACAAACTACGCAGAAGCCCTCCGGCAGATGGGCGCGGCAAGAGAAGAGGTGCCCGGGCGGCGCGGCTATCCCGGATACATGTATACCGATTTCTCAACCATCTACGAGCGGGCAGGTGTCATCAAGGGAAGGAAAGGCTCTGTCACGCAGTTCCCGATCCTTTCGATGCCAGGAGACGACATCACCCACCCGATACCCGATCTGAGCGGGTACATCACCGAAGGGCAGATCGTTGTATCGAGAGACCTGCACAGGAAGGGGGTATATCCTCCGATAAACGTGCTTCCATCGCTTTCACGGCTGATGAACTCCGGGATTGGCGAGGGCAAAACAAGAGAAGACCACAAGGCGGTTTCCGACCAGATATATGCGGCTTATGCCGAAGGAAACGATCTCAGAGGTCTTGTCGCAATCGTTGGGAAGGAGGCGTTATCTGAGCGCGATCGGAAGTTCCTCGAGTTTGCTGACATGTTTGAGGATCAATTCGTCAGACAGGGCAAGGATGAGGATCGGCCGATTGAGACCACGCTTGAGATCGGGTGGAATTTGCTTGCCGAACTATCTGAGGCTCAGTTGACGCGGATTGATAGGGATATGATCGCGAAGTATCATCCGGCGCACCGCGCCAACCTTTTAACAAAAGGTTGATCAAAAACTGCCCTCCGGGCTGGGTTGCCAGAAACCCAAGTCTCGGAGGGCTTTTTCACGCGTAAAGCCATCCGTCAGTGGCTATAACTGGTCCAATCTGTCCGGTCTACGGCGCATATCACACCGCGGGAAATTGGATCGGGGTTACGCAGCAGGACATTTTCATGTTACCACCCCCGAATAAATAAAAGAATGCTGTCTCATCTTGACCCATCTCTCTTCAGCAACACCAATTAAATTACCGCACCGGCATTTAACTTCATCTCCATCTCTAACGCTGTAATCCCTGATTATCCGGTCATTCCAGCAGTGCCACACCCTGCCCTTCCCGATCTTCTGGTATTTAAAAATCTTTCTTTTACATTTAGCACATTTTATTATTATCATCTGTAATCGTCCAGCCTCATGCTTTTATAAATTCTCTTAGCTAGGTTCCAGTAATGATCAGTACCAACTTTGCCTTCAGCATAAGATTTATGCCAGCCAGCAGGAACCGGCATATCTGTGTATACGGATTTACGTCTGGCTTCAAGTAGCATTCTTGGTTGTTTCATAAAATCAGCCCCACAGATAACTTTATTTCCTGTTTCGGATGATAAACGCTCCAGCCATTCAACTCCTGCATAACTCCTCATCAAATGATGATCGAGAATTAACGTACCAACTTCCCGAGATAGTCGTTTAGCATTGTGCCACGCCCTTCCAATCTGGTTCGCATTCAAAAGCCCCACCGTAACCACCCTGTTTCCGATAACCTCGTTTGCACCGTTTAATGATATACAAACAAAATATTCCTGATTTTTATCACGGATCTCCATCACAAAAGGCAGGACATCGGATGGAAAGGTGATCCTGACAGCCTCCTTCCCGGAGTACCGTCCGGCAAGCTCAAAACCGGCAAGAAACTGGGAAGCCTTCTCCACTATCCACACCCCTTTATCTCATACCTCTCCCATATCTCCTGCAAATCCCTTCCCTCGGCAGGCGGATCTTCATCATATCTCCTGCTCAACTCGTCCCGGATCTCTCCCATCATCCGTACCGCATCAAATTCCTTCTCTTTCATCGGGCGTCTCTCCCGTACTCCTTATTTCGATTCAAGATTGAATCCATTGGACTCTTGATCTCTCTAAAACTCATATACGCACATCAGATATATCGCTTCGCTTCGACAAGGCTGTTACCTCACGCGCTGATGCCCAGATCGAAACTGTGAGATAAGTGGAACACAAATGACACGGATAACCCTATCCGGGGCATCTCGATGTCACCGATGTGGACGTCCCCTCGCAGATTAGATCGTCGCTCGCCCACGCAAGCACCCTGCAACCTTATGACCATAATGCGCCCATCGCCTATGAGAGCATCTCGCTTAACTCGCGTCTCAACACTTCCCCTTCCGAAAAATCCCCCGCGGTCGTTATGATGCGCAGTTCCTGTGCCGACGTGCCCGATGAGATTAAGAGGCGGAGATTGCCCCGTGCGTCAGAGCGCAGCACCTTTGCCGTGGTCTTTCCTCCGGCAGATCCCTTGACGCTGATGATCGTGGGAATGATCCTCTTTACCTTCGGATGCCATGCTACGATCTCTGCTGCCTTCCTTCCGGTTCTGCCGCCGATTATGGTGGTATGCGCTCCGCCGAGTTTGTTCTGGGTCATGACATCCTATTGTGCAAGATCACACATCAAGAAACCCTGCGCGATATCGGGCATGTTCTGGTTTCCGGACTTAATCCTTCCTCAGGCGCATGCTGATCAGCACAGCTGCCAGACACGCGAAGGTTGCAATAATACCAGAAAACCCAGGCGCCCTGCGCACAGGAGTCTGCACTGTCTCAACCGCCACGCCAGACCCGCCCGCACCAGCATCAACAGATGCTGCAGATGCCGCTGCCGCTGTCTTTTCCGGTTCAGCCTTGAGCTTTTCAGCGGCGCCTCCGATTGGCTCGGTTCCATTCACAACCAATATCGGCATCTCAGAGACGCTTATCGCCGCGTATTGCGTGAGATCAACAAACTCGGCCACCGCAGGGGGGAGCATCACAGTCCGGTTCGGATCGATTGTGTATTCGAATAACTCCTCTGCGCCGGATTCAAGTACCCTCGTCACAGAGAATACGCCAGTGTCTTCATCGATGGTGATACCGCGCACCGGTATCGCTCCGACCAGTTCTGACTCCACCGGAAGCTGATCGGTAATCTTCACGGATGCGGTCACATCTCCTGTGTTTTTCATGCTCACGGTTACTTTCGCTGTATCATTCTGAGTTATAGTGGCAGGCTCGACCTTCTTTGTCACCTCGATATACGGACCATGTACCTCGACCTGCTGCGAGTACGAATTCACGCTGTAATTATGTCCGTTCTCTGTCCAGTTGACGATTGCGCTCCCGAGTTTGTATGTTCCCGGCTTCAAAAGACTCACAGGATATGCGCACGTCATCACCTTACCATGTCCCAACGAAAAGCCCCAATCCCATCGGTCCGGCCCCATCTCGGGGATTCTTATCATCTCTGCAGGGAGCGCACACTTCTATTTATTGAAATCGGTAGTTGCAGGCTTGTGCCACGCATCGCTCGGGGCATCTGAGAGGCTTATCGATGAAATCTCGTAATCGCCCCAGTTTATGACCGTTAGGAAGACGTATGGCTCGTAATCCTCGTATATCACATAAGTGATCTCGCCGGTGTATGCTTCTGCCGCCTCCTCTGAAACGATCACGTAATCCTCTGTCCCGACCGCCTTCTTCACCTCGAGTACCGGGAGGATCTCGATGGTTGTCGAGTTGTCTATGAAATGGCGTGTTTCTTCTTTTAAGTCTTCATAAGTGAGATTCACCCATATCGCATATTCCGTCCGCTTTGGTATCGATGGAGTCTTGAAATAGACTGTGTATGTGAGTTCATCCGCGCCCACCGTTTCATCCAACACCATATCAGCATCCCCCTCGAACCAGTCATCTCTTTCACCGATGCACGGATCACCGCTGCGTATATTTATCGGAAGTTTTGTGGTTCGATTGATCATATCCTCATCGGTGCCGCGATACGCCCTCACCATCTCGCAATCCGGCGGGTATTCCCCATCGATCATCGCTATTGGCTTCACAGAGAACCGTGCATTCAGATGGTATGCGCGCATCTCGTTATTCCTCAGTTCGATCTCTGCCTTAAAGACTGAGTTTGACCTGAATTCTGACATCTCTTCCTCATCTTCACCGCCCGGAACAATCGTTTCCACCTCCACCTCAAACTCTGCCGGTTCCCTGACGAGGTACCTGATGGTTGCTTTCTCACTTCTTGGATCGGTGCAGAAGCAGTCTTCCTCTGCAAACTCGCATGTGATCTTGCTAACGGCAACGAAGAAATCGTTGTTGTAGTTCCAGATCGTGCCACCTTTGTCCCACGAACTCTCCTTTGTGCTGAAGGTGCTGTCCGTCTCAAGAGCGGATGCATCTGCCCTGAACGGGAAGCTTCACGAGTTCGTAACCATCATAAATTCTGAGGTTGGCTGTTTTTCCGGAATACTCGATCTCATCGACATACTCGCTCCTGCTGCAATCCCCGCACTCATAATCCGTGCCTTTTATACGCTCAATCTCATCAAGATCGATTTCACTTACATGGACATTGAAATCGTTCAACTCGATTGTGTATGTGGTGTTCAGTCCTATAGCGTCCACCTCTATCGTATTCCCCCATTCCATCACCGCCTCTCCGACATCATTTACCTTCCAGTCATTCTTCTTATCAGGATCATACATATACGCGCCTGCTGTACCTGCCAGTATTACTACCAGCACCATAGTGATTAGTATCAGTCTGCCCGGTTCCATTACGACCACTCCAATGTCATATCTGCACTCATCGCATATAATGATGACGAAACCTTTATGCAATCACAGACTACAGAAGGCAAGATATGATGATGAAATTGGAGGAACAGTAGATGGCGACCGGACCGAGATACCGGGTACCATTCAGACGGCGCAGAGAAGGCAGAACAAATTATCACAGGCGCCTCAGGCTGCTGTTATCAAAGAAGCCACGTATGGTGGTGCGCAAAAGTGCACGGCACATCAGACTACAACTCACAATCCCTGAAAGAGAGGGCGATATGATCCTCTCATCTGCTACATCGATTGAACTTGGGAAGTACGGCTATTCGGGATCGACAGGAAATACCACTGCAGCATACCTTGCCGGACTATTGTTCGGGTATCGCACCATCAGCAAAGGATTTACGGAAGGCGTACTCGATATGGGTCTTTATGCGTCCACCCCCGGTTCAAGGGTGTATGCCGCGCTCCGTGGCGCGGTCGATGCAGGCATGGATATCCCGCACGATCCGGTGATATTCCCGTCCGATGAGCGGATTCGCGGCGAATTGGTTGCAGCGTACAGGGACGTTGACCTGCCATCGATCTTTGAGGCGACGAAGGCACAGATCACATCCGAGTTCGGAGGTGTATAAATGGACAGAGAATGGATACCGCAGACCAAACTCGGTACCCTTGTCCGCGAGGGCAAGCTCACCGATATCGACGCAGTCTTAAACTCAGGGCTTCCACTCCGGGAGGTTGAGATCATCGAGGTGCTGCTCCCCGATCTTGAGGAGAATGTGCTGGATGTGAATATGGTGCAGCGGATGACTGACTCGGGGCGAAGAGTCAAGTTCAGGGCTGTATCGATCGTCGGGAACAAGGACGGATACATCGGATTCGGACAGGGCAAGGATAGGCAGGCAGGACCTGCGATACGTAAGTCGATCGCCAATGCGAAACTGAATCTGACCGGGATCAAACGCGGCTGCGGATCATGGGAGTGCGGCTGTACTGATCCGCATTCGGTGCCGTTCCAGGTTGTCGGAAGAGCCGGCAGCGTCGGCATCGAATTGAAACCTGCACCCAGAGGACTTGGAATCGCATCAGGATCGACTGCAAAGAAGGTTCTCGAGATGGCTGGCATCAAGGATGTCTGGACCCGGACATGGGGTCTGACCAGAACCACGCTTAACTTTGCAAAGGCGACGTACACCGCGCTGAAACAGACCAATACGATGCGCACCGGGGGCAGATGATGTACGCAGTCGTCAGGCTTCGCGGAGATGTGCGGGTGCGCCCTGAGATCAATGACACCTTAAAGATGCTCCGGTTGCACAGCGTCAACCACTGTGTGGTCATAGAGGAGACCCCGCATTACAGGGGAATGGTCCAGAAGGCGAAGGACTATGTCGCTTATGGAACTGCGGACGCAGAATCGCTTACAAATCTCTTATCGCTCAGGGGCAGGATCGAAGGCGGAGAAATACTCACACAGGAGTATATGGACGAATGCGAACTCGGTTCCGTATCCGACTTTGCAGAGAAGGTCTGTAGCGGCGATGCAAAGCTCTCAGACATCCCGAAACTAAAGCCGGTCTTCAGACTACACCCGCCGCGCAAAGGGCATCGGGGTATTAAGAAGACCGTTGTCGAGGGTGGCGAACTTGGATTTCATGAGGATATCAGCGCGCTGCTTAAGAAGATGCGGTGATGCGACGAATCGATGTCGTAACCTTGGGGACTGCCAGGGAAACTCATAATTAACATCCGCCAGAAATAACATCCCATGACAGGAAAAACCCTGTTGTGGGATCAAACCCTGTTCAGGCGGGGAGAACTCTTTGAATTCGATCACATCCCTGAGCATTTCGCACACCGGGATTCGCAGTTCAGATCACTCATCTTCGGAGTGCGTCCCGCGCTTCGGGGGATGCGACCGCTCAACATGCTCTGTGTGGGTCCGCCTGGTACCGGGAAGACCACAGCAGTAAGGAAGGCATTTGAGGAACTCTGCGAACATGCGCCCGGCGTTATCACTGCGCATGTCAACTGCCAGGCGAGCCAGACCAGATACACGATATTTTCACAGATCTTCCAGAGCTTGATCGGACATGCGCCGCCGACTTCTGGAGTTTCATTCAAAAAGATACTCGACGAGATTGCAAAGTATCTTGTGGGGAATGAGAAGATCCTGATCGTGGCGCTCGATGATATAAATTATTTATTCCACGAAAAAGAGGCAGATAACGTACTTTATTCGCTGTTGCGTGCTCACGAGACACACCCGGGTACGAAGATCGGCGTAATCGCAATCTTAAGTGATGACAATCTGAGTTATGTCTTCGACCCGAAGGTCGGCTCGATCTTCCTGCCAGAAGAGATCCTGTTCCCGAGATATGCGTGGGATGAGATAAAGAGCATTCTCTCTGACCGGGCAAAACTGGGATTCTACCCGGGCGTGCTCCCTGATGGGGTTCTCGATATTATCGTCGATTATACATCAGAAGCTGGCGACATCAGGGTTGGGATCGATCTTCTCAAGCGATCTGCGCTCAATGCCGAGGAGCGGGCGGACACGAGCATATCGGAAGACGATGTGCGGTTGGCGTACAGGAAATCCAGGATGCTCCATCTCTCGCGCATGATCGCATCGCTTGGCAGTGGCGAACAGACGATCCTTGCGATCCTTGCAAGGATGGCTGGGGCGAAGGAGCAGGCAGCGGAGAAGGAGGCGGTGGAGACGGAGCAGACAGCAGGCGAGCTGTATGCTGCTTTTCATGAGTCGACCGGGCTTGGCTACACAAGGTTTCATGCAATGCTCCATAAACTCGCAACGCTGCGGCTGATCGATGCAGAGATCGCGACAGAGGGAGTGCACGGCAGAAGCCGCAGGATTGCGCTTAAGTACGATTCCGGGGATGTGCTTGGCGCCATGCAACCAGGATCGGTGTGATGTGGGCGAGAGCATCGTCGCTGCCGCTTATGGGTCAGTGGAAGCAGGACCTGGGGCACCGGGAACCAGGGGAAATATTATGGGACTCGAACCCCAAAATGAGTGAACATGCCTGAAACGTCCGATCTTGGAGCACGTACCCCCGAGGCGAGGGAGATCTCATCGAAAAGCCGCAGCATAGCAAGAGAGATCGTCGGCGATTCCGGATACGGGGACCGGATACGGCAGCGCTGCGTGATTGCAACTGGCGATCATGAATTTGCGAACCTGCTTCAGTTCAAGAACGACCCCATCCGCGCAGGAGTTGATGCGCTCAGACAGAACAGGGACATTTACACTGATATCAGGATGGTTTCTGTGGGTATCACGAAGGTGGGGCACGACTGCCCGATAACCTGCGTGCTTGATATCGCTGCCGGCGAGAAACTTGTCGCCGAATACGGCATCACCAGGACCTCGGCAGGATTTAAGGCACTGGGACACGATCTGGACGGTGCGATAGTGGTGATCGGGAATGCGCCGTCAGCCGCGCTTCTGGTCTGCGAGTTGATAGAAAGCGGTGTCAGTCCCGCACTCGTTGTTGGGACTCCGGTCGGCTTTGTGAACGCTTCCGAATCGAAGGATCTGCTGCACAGCATGGATGTCTCATCGATCACGTGCACCGGCACCAGAGGTGGGACTCCGGTTGCGGTCGCCTGCATGAATGAACTGATCGCGATTTTTCAGGGGGAGAATGTGGATGGGGCGGATGCCACAGGTTAGCCGGATCCTGCTTCTCTTCTCACTGGTCCTGCTTGCTTATCCTGCGGATTGCCTGAACACCACCAACATCAGCGGCAGCAACGAGACACAGATACTGATCGATGGAGAGGGTTATGTGCTTGCAAACGGCGAGCAGCGCGCGTTCTATCAGGGATATTCGGTAGTTATCAAAGGCGTGGATGCGAAAGGAGAGAGCACATGGATCGAATTGCTGCAAAACGGAACATCTGTCAGTTACGGGATATTTAAATCAGAAGATTGCCTTGTTTATCCGGAAGATGGTGAAATATTCAATATTACCATCGACCACATATATGTCGGGTCGCAGAAGGATCTCGTCTTCTTCTACGTGCGCCAGTGCCGCGATCCTGATCTTCCAGAGCCTGCGCCGTCACTCGACATGACGCCGGCACCGGATGCGGCAGGTTCCAGTGCCACATCCACACCGCAGGATGCACCTGACACGAATCCGAGTCCGGGCTGCGGCGCGTGGATGGCGGCAGGGGCTGTGCTGCTTTGTGTAGCATCGAAGAGGTATGCAAGGCGGCAGCGGTAATCGGTGATGTGAAAAAAAGAAAAGATGATTGACCGGAGGAGCGGTTAATCAATTACGTCGTGGTGATGTCAGTGTCGTTAGCGGCCAGTGTCCACGTGCTGGTTTACATGTCCGGGCGGGCCGCCTCCGCCCACGAACTCTCGACGGATTGCTGGAAGTCCCACCACGTAAGCAGGTCAAGCAGCACAAAGATTATAACCGCCCACGAAAGAAGGGGTTTGATGAATAAAATAAAAGCTACGGTTTCTGGAAGGATTCAGAAGGTGGGTTACCGGGCAAAGGTCATCGGGATTGCAAAGGAATTGGGATTGACCGGATTCATTCAAAATCTTGATGATGGGCGGGTCAAGATAATCGCGGAAAGTAAAAACGGTGATTTTGGAAAGTTTCTCGATGCGATACGAATTAAAAACACTCTGATCGACGTTTTTGATGTCGAGGTGGAGTACGCTGATGCTACCGGCAACTTCGCTGATGTTACCGACGGCTTCGATGATTTCTACAAACTTGTCGGTGGCGGGGAGACTGACGAGAGGCTGGACACAGCCGCTGATTATCTCAAGGAAATGATTGGTATTATGAGGGATGGATTCTCAGATATGAGAACCGGATTCTCAGATATGAGAACCGGATTCTCAGAGATGAAGGAAGAGATGAGAACCGGATTCTCAGAGATGAAGGAAGAGATGAGAACCGGATTCGGAAATCTCAACTCCAGGGTGGACGTGATGGTCGAGAAGCAGGACGAGACCACCACCGAGATTAGGGGATTGCGGGAAGACCTGAAGACTTACACGGATCAGAAATTCGAGGAGCTCGAGAGCGAACTCGACGTGATAAAGGTTGCGCTGAAAAGTAACGGAATCTTGTGTTGAGAACCGCAAAGTCGCCCGCGAGCGTACAATCGCTTCTCGTCCGCTGCCGATTGAGCGGGTGTGGATCAACAATTAACCTGCTCGGGTAATTTGTTTTTTGTGCAATCATGGAATCGTCGCTTTTCAGGAGTTGCTATATGGGCTGTTAGATATCCGCCTGCTTTCAGAGCAAGCGTTCATGACCTTCTGGTTCACCCCCTGAAATCAGATCGGTGCAGCATGGTCTTCAGACTATATAGCGCCAGCGCCGCGATCCTGATCTTCCAGAGCCTGCGCCGTCACTCGACATGACGCCGGCACCGGATGCGGCAGGTTCCAGTGCCACAG